>JAQZBM010000185.1 GCA_029238945.1 Clostridia bacterium | reverse complement strand
ACATAGAAAAGTTCACGATAAGCTTCATCGCTTATCATCCACATGTTATATTTTACGCACAACTTAGCTAGTTCTTGAAGTGTTTCGTAATTGTAGAACTGACCTGTCGGATTGTCATAAGGTATGACAAGCAGTGCTCCTGGATTATGCTTTTTAATAGTCTCTTCGATTCTGTTCAGTTCAGGAAGACTAAATTTACCTTCATCATTTAAGCTGCGTGTTACTGTAACTATTTTACGTCCGATTCTTTCGGCAAATGAAATATAGTTTGTATATGCCGGATCTATAACCATAAGAGGTCTTTCGTTTGCACCAGCCGGGCCGCAAACACCAAGCAGCACTAATTCCATAGCAGCAGAACCGCCGTCAGTTACCTGAACGAGCAACTTGCTTGTATCAAAGCCTTCACACTTAAGGATATTCTTAAACGCATCTTGTGTCTCTGGAAGACCTGCAGTAGTTGAATATCTTATAACACCCTTTGCAAATGGACTTTCAGGTGAGCCCAAATCGAACATTCTTTTCTGCATTGCGGGATTTGTCGGTAGCGATACATTACCGATACCTACATTGATTACAGCTTGAGGCTTTACTTTTCGCTCCTCATATTTCATTTGTGCTAGTCTGACATCAGAGGGTGTCCTTGACTCAAAGTGAGCGGAGAGAACTGGTTTACTCATTATAAAACTCCTTTGCTAAAAAGTATTTTCGTTTTCAAATCAGAATACAGTAAGCTTTCTGATTACTATCATTTCGGACAAGCATATTGTATACAATGTCCTAATAATATGATAGCACAAAGGAGAGAAAAAAACACTTTTTTCATAAATTTTGTAATTAATAAAGGTGGAATTTTATATTTATAATTGAATGTAGAAAATTTCACATAAATTTAACATAAAATCATTAATTAATATTGACAATCATTCTCAATGAGAGTACTATATAAATATAAAGAAAAAAGCAAATAATACGCCATTTAAATGAGAACGATTTTCAGCTAGATTTGGGGGAGGAAAAATAATGACACTAGATAAAGCAAAGAAGGGCAGCAAAGTAAAGATTTTAAATATCAATGATAAGGAGATTAAATCACAGGCCATAAGAATTGGACTTTATGAAGGCGCTGTATTTATGTGTAGTGAGAGATTGCCTGGAGGTCCTGTAATACTTCAGAACAAGCTTCAGGAAATAGCCATAGGAAGAGGCCTTGCTACAAACATTGTGATTGAGGGGGTAAAGTAAAATGGGACACTGCCACGATTGCAATGTAAATATAAAGGTAAAAGAAGGAGAGAAAAAACTGGTACTGGCCGGTAATCCCAACGTAGGGAAGTCAGTGTTTTTTAATAAACTTACAGGCCTCTATGTAGATGTTTCAAACTTTCCGGGCACTACAGTAGATGTCAGCTACGGCAGATATAAGGACTATGTAGTAATAGACACTCCCGGAGTTTATGGAGTTTCATCCTTTAATGATGAAGAGACTGTTGCAAGAGATGTTATATTATTCGGAGATGTAATACTTAACGTAGTAGATGCCGTTCATTTGGACAGGGATTTATTTCTGACTAAGCAGCTTATAGATATGGGAAAACCAATGATAATAGCTCTTAATCTAATGGATGATGTTAGAAGAAATGGCCTTGATATAGATTTGAAGAAGCTGGAGAGCATGTTGGGTGTACCTATCATACCGACTACTGCTATAAAGGATGAGGGTATGGACAAGGTATTGGACTCAATATCAAAAGCCAGAGTAGGTAAAAGAAATCCGGAATTGATAGATAAGATGGAAGCATACATAGATAAGGTTGATAACGAGGCTGAAGCACTATTGGTTCTGGAAGATGATGAAAATGTGGCAGAAAGAAACGGACTTAGCATATCTGGTCAAAGAGATGAGATATACAGCATCAGAAGAAAAGAAGTAGACGCAATAGTATCAGCTGTTGTTAGAGAAACAAACACCGGCGCAAGCTTCAGAACAAAGCTGGGCAGATGGATGCTAAATCCTCTGACAGGCATACCTATATTGGCAGTGACTTTGTATATAATGTACAAGGTGCTTGGAGTTATAGTTGCAGGAGATATAGTAGGTTTTACAGAAGAGACAATTATGGAAGGCTTATACAGGCCTTTCGCTGAAGGACTAATCGGAAGCTTTATAAATCCTGCAAGCTTCTTGGGCAACCTGCTTATAGGTGAATTTGGCGTTCTTACAATGGCGCCGGTATATATACTGGGTCTGCTGCTTCCTCTTATCATAGGCTTCTACTTGCTGATGGCGGTGCTTGAGGATAGCGGATACCTTCCCAGAATAGCCGCATTGGTAGATAGAGTACTGACAGCTTTAGGCCTGAACGGTAAAGCGATTATTCCGATAATTCTCGGCTTCGGCTGTGTAACAATGGCAACTATGACAACAAGAATACTGGGTACTAAGAGAGAAAAGATAATTGCGACAGTGCTTCTGGGGCTTGCAATACCGTGCTCAGCGCAATTAGGAGTTATAGTAGGCTTGATTACAGAGCTTGGAGCTTTCTATACTACAATTTATGTATTTACAATACTGGCTGTTTTCGCATTGACAGGGACTGTATTGAATAAGGTTATGCCGGGTAAATCATCTGATTTGCTGATTGATTTGCCTCCAATAAGAATACCGCAGCTAAGAAATGTTATTATGAAAACCATACAAAAAACATGGATGTTCCTAAAAGAAGCTACTCCGCTTTTTGTATTAGGCGCAGTGCTTATAAGCGTAATGCAATATACAAATATACTTGAAGGCATACAAAATGTTTTTGCCCCAATTACAGTAGGCTTGCTGGATCTTCCAAAGGAAACAGCTACAGCCTTCATTATGGGAATAATAAGAAGAGACTTTGGTGCAGCAGGCTTGACATCAATCCCTATGACACAGGTACAAACCTTGGTTTCATTGGTAGTAATGACATTATTCGTACCATGCATAGCTGCAATAATGGTTATGTTTAAGGAAAGAGGCTTTAAGGATGCTTTGATGATTTGGATTGGAAGCTTCGTAGTAGCATTCCTTACAGGCGGACTGGTTGCATTTATTTTGTAGAAGGTGAGATAATGAGTAGTAAGACAAAATGCACAAAGTGCGGTTATGAATTCGATTCAGCTGCAGGAAACAAATGTCCAAGATGCGGTGCAATAGCAGCAAGTGCCTGCACCTCATGCAGCGGAAATTGTTTGAAATGCAGCATAAACAAGAAATAAATTGACATTCGTTTATCTTAAACAATAAAAAAAGTTTGTTTAATTATTGACAAATATTAACTTTAAATATAGTATTTATTATATAAAATGCTTATTTAAAGTTGAAGGATGATGAATTGATGGAGAGAAGGATTGACAATATTAAAGATTGCCTCAAAGAAAAAGGCTTCAAGCTGACACCGCAGAGAAGATCTGTATTAAGTATTATCTTAGATAACAGCGGTAAACACTTAAGTGCAGAGGAAATTTACGATTTAGTGAAGGTTCCTTGTCCCGAAATCGGCTTGGCAACAGTATACAGAACAATGCAGGTTTTAGATGAGCTTGGATTGGTATATAAACATAACTTTGATGATGGCAGAACCAGATATGAAATAACTCAAAACGAAGACCATCAGCATCATCATTTGATATGTAAAAAATGCGGTCAAGTCATCGAGGTTGAAGAGGATTTATTGGAGCAACTGGAAACAGAGGTTCAGAAGAAGTATGATTTCTCTATTACAAATCACAACGTTAAGTTTTTCGGATACTGCAGTTCCTGCAAATAACATAACTGAAAATTTTATAAAAAGATGCAGTTTATGACTGCATCTTTTTTAGTGGTGTTTGTACAACGTTTAAGCGATTATTATTTTTAGAAATAAGGTATAGGTTTTTAGGTTCATACCAAAAATAATATAGACAAAAGTAATCCTTATACAACATCCAACTTATATGATGGCAGAAAAATGCTATTTTATAAATATAGTTACATAATGGGAAAAATACTGTATAATATATATGCCGACTATGAACGGATATTAACTGAAAGGAATGATAAAGTGGCAAAAAGTAAAGCAAAAATTAAGCTGATTCCTCTTGGCGGAATGCAGGAAATCGGCAAAAACATGACAGCGTTGGAGTATAAGGATTCAATCATAGTTATAGATTGCGGTCTTACATTCCCTGACGAGGAAATGCTTGGTATTGACCTTGTAATACCTGATATATCATATTTGAATAAAAATAAGGAAAAGGTTCAAGCCATATTGCTCACACATGGTCACGAGGACCATATAGGAGCATTACCTTATATTTTACCTCAAATAAACGTACCTGTTTACGGTACCAAGCTGACTTTAGGTTTGGTTGAGAACAAGCTTAAGGAGCATGGCCTGCTCGGTTCGGTTGAGCTTAGAACTATTAAACCTAAGGATAAGGTCAAGGTTGGAGATTTTGATGTGGAATTCATCAAAACCAGCCATAGCATAGCGGATTCCGTGGCCTTAGCGGTTCATACACCAATAGGTATTATAGTTCATACAGGGGACTTTAAAATTGACTTTGCACCCATAGATGGCGAGCGGATAGATCTTCACAGATTTGCAGAGCTGGGTAAGCAGGGTGTATTAGCTCTGATGGCTGACAGCACCAATGCAGAACGACCGGGTTACACTATGTCGGAAAGTACTGTAGGACGTACCTTTGAAGACCTGTTTAGGGATGTTAACGGAAGGATTATTATAGCAACCTTTGCATCCAACATACACAGAATTCAGCAGGCAATAAATGCTTCGGTTTTATACGGAAGGAAAGTTGCTGTTGTCGGAAGAAGCATGGTAAATGTTTTGGGAGTAGCTTCTGAGCTTGGGTATATGAACCTGCCTGAGGGAGTGCTGATTGATATCGAAACCATAGACAAATACCCTGCAGAGAAGGTTACAATCATAACAACAGGAAGCCAGGGCGAGCCTATGTCAGCATTGGCTAGAATGGCTTCATCAGATCACAGAAAAGTAACTATCGTGCCTAGTGATATGGTTATTATCTCAGCAAACCCCATCCCGGGTAACGAAAAGCTGGTAACAAGAGTAATCAATCAGCTTATGAAAAAAGGCGCAGATGTTATTTATGAATCACTGGCTGATATACACGTTTCAGGTCACGCATGCCAAGAGGAGCTGAAGCTTGTACAGGCTTTGTTAAGACCTAAATTCTTTATTCCTGTGCACGGCGAATACAAGCATTTGAAAAATCATGCTCAGCTAGCTGTTGGAATGGGTGTTGAGAAGAATAATGTCTTCTTACTGGATAACGGCTCTGTATTGGAGTTGACAAGAGACTCAGCTAAGCTCAATGGTACTGTTACAGCAGGCAAGGTTTTGGTTGACGGCTTAGGAGTAGGCGATGTAGGAAATATAGTTCTTAGAGACAGAAAGCATCTATCTCAGGACGGTCTGATAGTAATCGTCGTAACAATAAGCAAGGAAAACGGCCAAGTAGTTTCAGGACCGGATGTGATTTCGAGAGGCTTCGTATATGTAAGAGAATCCGAGGATTTGATGGAAGATGCAAAGAATGTTATTAAGGAAGCTCTAGCAAAATGCGAAGAAAAGCGAATCACAGAATGGGGTACTATAAAATCACAGGTTAAGGACAGCCTGAAGGAATTTATATACTCAAAAACAAAGAGAAATCCAATGATATTACCGATTATCATGGAAATATAGTAAAAATTATAGTTG
>JAQZBM010000009.1 GCA_029238945.1 Clostridia bacterium | reverse complement strand
CCTGTATCTTTGACTCTTATTACTGCATTCCGGTCTTCATATTCTGCAGTAATGTTGATTTTATCCCCTTTGTCCGAATACTTGATGGAGTTGGATACAAGATTTATTATTACCTGACTTATTTTGTCCTTGTCAGCATATAGAGAAACCGGCACGTCAGATACCTGAATCACAATTTTCTTGTTCATGGCATCCTTCTCAAAGTTCATGCAAAGACTTTTAATGAGCTCAGTTACATCGAATTCGCTTTTATTCAGGACCAAATTCTCTCTTTCATATTGTGCCAGCTTTTCTAAATCTCCAACCAATCTGCTTATTCTTATGATTTCGTCGTGACAGCTTTTAAGCCTAGCCCCATCGGCTTCCCATATGCCGTCTATCATAGCCTCCAAATGGCTTTGCAGGGTTGCCAAAGGAGTTCTGAGCTCATGAGCAACATCGCCTGTCAGCTTCTTCCTTAGCTGCTCCTGAAGCTTCAAAATATCAGCAAGATTATTGATGGTGCTTGTCAAGCTTTCAATTTCATTGATATCGGAATTCTCCTCTATTTTATCGTCATAGCTTCCCTTTGAAATTTTATGAGCTGTATTTATTACATTATTTATCGGGTTGCTTATGCGCTTTGCTATTTGATTTCCCAGCACGACTGCCAGAATCAATGACAGCAATGCAACTCCTACAAATACAATATTCAAGCTGTTTATGAATTTCAAATCCCTGTCTGTGAAATAAAAGGGTCCGTAATAGCTGATGCTTACAGTTCCGACCCTTTTAAAATCGCTCATAACAGGATACTCCTGTGTTATATATTCGCCCTTCCAGTTGGGATACCGGCCTATCATATTTCTGTGTATATCTGAAATCATGCTTTGGCATAAACCGTTATTATAAGCAAAAGCATCCCAAACAATATTATCCAGCTCATCTCTTACCTGCATTATCAATCCATTATCCAGAGCACTTATCCCTATATTTTCTATGGAAGTTTCTCTAAAGCTGTCTTGCATTTGATACTGATGAGTAACAAGTGCAACAATCTCCAGGTTATTACTCTCCTGATTGCTCTTAACATAGCTTCTAAACTGTCTCTCCAGGTATAGGTTAGAAAATATTCCTATCAGCACAACACATAGCAATGCAATTGAAATATATGAAATTGTAAGCTTTGCTCTTAAGCTTCTTTTCAAACTACTCACCGCCAAACCTGTAGCCTACGCCGTAAACAGTCAATATATAACAAGGCTCTTTGCTATTTGTCTCAATCTTTTGACGAAGGTTTTTTATATGTGTATCAATAGTTCTGTCATAGCCCTCATAGTCATCACCAAGTGCAAAGGTAATCAGTTCCTCTCTTGTAAAAACCTTCTTAGAGTGGCTGGCCATTCTGAGAAGTATCTCATATTCTACAGGAGTTAAATTCACATTTTTACCGTCCTTCAATATAGTGTGATTTTCCTGGTTTATTACCAAGTCGCCATTATTAAAGGCAAGCAGCTGTTCATTAAGAGAAGTCACCTTCGCTCTTCTCAGCACTGCATGTACTCTGGCAATAAGCTGCCTTGGACTGAAGGGCTTTGTCACATAATCATCTGCACCAATATTTAGGCCGGTTAATATGTTTTCTTCCTCTACCTTCGCCGTAAGCATTATAATGGGGGTATCTGCAGTACTTCTTATCTGCCTGCAAATATCCTCACCGCTTATGTCGGGAAGCATAAGGTCTAAAACTATCAAATCCGGCTGTTTATCATTATAAAGCTCTAAGGCCTTCCTGCCATTATAGGCTTTAAAAACCTGAAAACCCTCCTTATGCAGATAGGATTCTATTACCTCAACAATTTTCTCTTCATCATCCACTACCAATATCTTTATATTCATATTGTCCATTGCTTTTCACATCCAATGCATCAAACCACTGGAACAGCTTGCCCCAGTGGTTTTCGATTTATTTTTCTGTACTTTTTGGTCTGTCTAAGGTGCAGCAGTCCAAACGTTCGTTTCCGAAGGACTTTTCACTCTCCTGAGCCAGCTTTCCTAAAAATTTGTCGATAGCCTTTTTAATTGATTTAAACATTTCACATACCTCCTAAGATTCTAATGGCAGCCGCTTATACCTCCTTGCGGTACATATTGGGCGGCTTCCCGCTTTATGCTTTCCAGCTCTACATTATTTATATCATCGACTACTTTTACGTAGCCGTTAAGCATACCCATCCAGCAGCTAAAACCAAAATCCGTAACTACATCCATCTCCGGCGTTTCAAGCTCTCCCTTGTTTAGCTCCAGACCTCCGCCATACTCCGGGAAGGAAACTGCATAATTGCATTGTGTCTCCTCCTTTAAATCAAACTTAAATTTAACCTTAGTACCCTTCTGAAGCACTATTATGTTAGGTGAGTAGCCAAGCCCATCAACTGTTACCTTTACTTCTGCAACGCCATTAATTGGCTTCGCTACATATATTTCTTCAATTGGTGTATCCGAAATCTGTCTTGCTGCACCGGTTGCTCCGCAGCAGCCGGCTCCGATGCCTTCTTCTGCAGTCTCTGATGCATCAGGCATATCTGCATCATTTATCTGTGTGATATCATCAACAATCTTGATGCTGCTCCTAATCATCCCCATCCAGCAGGAATATGAGATAGTTCCTGTCTGCTCAGGCAGAAACTTAATAACATTCGCTCCTGCGGACAGCTCTTTTTGCACTCCATACTGCGGGATAACAACTGCATTATTGCAGCCATTTATATTTTCTTGCTCAGCATTTATTATGAATTCTACAGGTATTCCTTTTTGCACTACAATAGGTGCATATTTATTGGGTTGGAGCTCTATTTCTACTATTTGGACTCCACCCTCTATTCTGGCTACATTACTGTTTGATGCTGCAAATACCGGGCTGATGCCGGATAAGCTCAAGCCTTGCGACAGCATTCCGATTCCAAGTATTACAACCAGTGCTGCACTAAATTTCATAAGCTTGTTTGTCATTTTACCGCTTAGCACAGTACTTGCAGCTCCTAATCCAAACATCAAAGGCACTGTTCCTAAGCTAAAGAAAAACATTGAAGCTGCACCCTTGACGAAGCTGCCCGTACCTAAAGCATACAGCTGCATTGATTGAAGCGGGCCGCAAGGCATCAAGCCGTTCAGAAGCCCTACAAAGAATGGACTGTTGTTTTTTCCGCTGTATATCCTTTGACCGATAAACCTTGGCATGCTGATATTGAATTTCTTAAGCCAGGGAAATATGTTAAGCATGTTTATGCCCATGATTATCATGAAAACCCCTGCCAATACTGCAACTATTCCTTTTGCCATACCCGAAAAACTGACAACTGAACCTATGGCTCCGACGATACCGCCGATTACAGTATAGGATATCAACCTGCCTGCATTGTATAGCAAACTGGGCTTCAGCTTGCTCATTTGAGAATCATTTGTTTGTGAATAGCCTATGCATTGAGACAGATTTATGCCTCCACACATGGCAACGCAGTGAAGTGATGTAAGTGCTCCAACCAGTAATAAGATTCCATATCCCATTGACTGGTCAATTTCAGGTATAAAATTAAAGCCTATAGTTTGTTTTATTATAACATAGATAGCAAGGATAATGATTCCTATGCCGATAACCTGGTCAACTCTCAACTTATCGGATTCTTTGACTGCGTTTCCCGTCGCTGCATCTCCTTGCTTGGAAGCATTGTATCCTAATTCTTCTATCGTTCTTAGTATATCATTAATTTCAATTTTATTTTCATCAAAAGCTATAAAGGCTTTTGCTTGTGACAGGCTTACCTTTACCTTTGTCACTCCCTCTAGCTTTTTCAAGGCATTTTCTATCTTCAATTCACAGCTGCTGCAGGTCATATCCTGAATGTTTATAACAACATTTACAACTCTCGTATCCATCCAATGCCTCCTTCTGTCTTACTCCTTAAAATAAGTTTAAAATAACAATTTGAAGAAAATATGAAGACATCATATATGTATAATGTTCTTGCAGGAATGGACATAAAATAGAGGAACAAGGGATCATTCCCTTGTTCCTCTTTTCCATTTTTTATTTAAACTTTTCAGGATACTTTACCCGCATTGATATGATATGCCCACAATTTGTACATATTTCTGCAATAACCTCGGAACCTGTTTTGAAGAAGCCTTTAAGCGGAAACATCGCGCCGTGGGCTATTTGTCTTCCTTCACCTATCTCCTTGCATCCGCAGATTGGGCATTCCTTTTTATTCTCCATAGAGCACCTCCAGAATTGCTTTAATAGCTTGTTACAGTCATTGTAGCGCTTTCTTATCTATAATTTCCCCTATAGAGCTTCATCATGGCACCTGCTATCCAGTTGTCCTTCTTTAGTTTTACAGCCTTGTACATACAAAGCTCGTGGCAGCACATGCACTCGATGCAGGCGTTGTAGTTTATCACTTTTGTTGCCTTGTCGATAGCCTTCACAGGGCAGCTTTCCACACATGTATTGCAGTTCTTGCAAAGCTTTTTATCTATTACCGGTCTTGATTTCAGGAAGTCGATAACCTTTATTACAGCTCCATAGTTCTGCTTCTTGCTGCTGCTAAATCTTTTGGGCAGCATGAAGCCTGTCAGAACAGGTACGGTGTCAAAGTCTCCCATTAGCTTAATATTCTTAAGCTCGCTTTCTCCAAGGCCCCGTTTCCTTGCGGTTTTTAATATAGGCACATCCTCCACTGTCAGCTTCAGCATTTTGGCTGCTACTGTATCCAAGGCAAGGGGGTCCTCGCTTATAAGCATCTTTCCTGCTTGATAGGTTTTGCCTGCAGTGGGGCCTTCTCCCTGCATTGCAGTTATTCCGTCCATTATATGCAGTGAAATTTTGCATGCCTTATGTATATCGGCAATAATCTCCCCAAAGTCCGCCGGATTAGGAGCTAATTTATGAAAGTCCGCCTTTTTCAAACCCGGTATGCAGCCAAATACATTTTTTACTGCTCCGGTGTAAATTGCCGCACTGTGAGTCTTAAGCTTAGGCAGGTTTATAACTACATCCGCTTCAAACATTGGCTTGGCTAAATGCATCTCCTTCACCAAACCGCTTTCCGGTACAACGGTTACTATACCGCCAGCGTCAAAATTCTTAATGACTGCTCCTTCCTCCAGGGCAACCTTTTCAAGGCCCGATTTCTTCATGCTTCCAGCCGTTGGGGCAATACCTGCTATGGCACCGCCCGAGCTGTCCCCTATCCAAACCTCACAGCCTTTGCCCTTAAGAATTCTTACAAGTGCTCTTACAAACTCGCTGTGAGTTACTGCTCCGGACTCCGAGTCCTTGGGTCCTATAAGGTTGACTTTTAAAAGTACCTTGGAGCCTTGATTTACATATTTATCCCAGCCGCCAACAAGCTCAATACCCTTATCCATTTTATCCATGATGCTTTCTACTTCATAGGTTTTGCAATCTAATAGAACTACCTTGCTCATATTTAACCTCCTATAGAGTTTATACTAGCACAATTCTACCACCATATAATTCCATAATCAACATTTGTTGTAAATATCCATTTTTTATTATGTTTACACCCCTAACCTGTTATCGAAGAAAAAAAGTAAAAAGAGATAATTAAAGCGAATAATTATCTCTCTGTTTGTCTATAATTGCTGAAAGTAAGAAGGAAGGCTCCCTGCTGTAAATATCACCATTTTGGGACAGGGTACCTGTCCCCTCTGTCCCACACTATTTGCCGTAGGGGCAGGCAGGATAAGTACAGAATTTGCAGCCCCAGCACAGTCCGCCGTGTCCGTATGCCGCTAAGTCCTTGCAGGTTATTTTGTCGTCTGCCAAAACTCTTGGCAGGATAATGTCCAAGGAAGTATTCTTCATAAAAATTGCAGCGGCAGGTATGCCGAAAATCGCTATATTGCCCTTATAGGCCAGCATTAGCATATTGCCTGGTATTATTGGAACGCCATAGGATACAACATACCTTGCGGTATTTTTTATTGCTCGCGGAGTTATGTCATCTGCATCTACAGACATTCCTCCGCAGGCCAGCACTACCTCGGCCCCGTCCGCAATCATGCCGTTTATGGTATCCTCTATTGACTTCAAGTCATCAGGACAGTATTGGATATTCAGCAGGGTACAGCCATAGTGTCTAATTTTCTCTCTCATCACAGGTGCAAAGCCGTCAGCGATTCTGCCTTCATAGACCTCGGTACCTATTATGACTACTCCAATCTTTTTAGGCCTAAGCTCCTGCACTGTTATGATTTCATTTTCAAAGCTCTCCCCTATTATCTCTACCTGTATGATTTTCTCTTCATCTATGGTCAAAGGTATCACTCTTGTAGCTGCAAGGAGCTGTCCTTCCTCAACCAAGGTATTGGTGTGTATTGAAGCCACTATAACCTCATCAATCTCGTTTACTTGGCTCAACGCAGCTGTATTAATCTTTACTACTCCTCTGCAGGCGGCTCGGAGCTCAATTTTCCCTTCAGAGGGCTCGGAAAAAGCTATGCGGTTACTCGACAAAGCCCTTGAAATCCTTCTGGCCGCTTCATTCTCATGGATATACCCATCCTTCAGCTCAAGTATGTTAATATGGTTTTTACCAATGTCTTTTAGAGTCTCAATGTCCTCATTCCTTATTACATGCCCCTTTTTGAAGGCAGGACCCTTGAACTTGCCTGGAACAATCTTGGTTAAGTCATGGGCTAAAACCATTCCCACGGCATCCTCTACTCTTACTGTATTCATACTGTTTCCCCCTCTGTATCTAAAAATCTTATCCTCTTTCCTTATTTACAATACCCGAAGCGATTTTATGAGCTTCTGTTCTAATACTCTCGTTATTTATAGTCATCAACTCGCCATTGCGTGCAGCTACCTTTCCATTAACCATTGTAAGCTTTGTCACACTTGTATTTCCGCAGGTCACCAAGGCCACAAGCGGGTCATGGCAGCCGGCATAGGCTATATCCTTCAGGTCAAATACTGCAATATCTGCAGCCTTGCCCTTTTCAAGCACACCGATATCGTCTCTTCCCAGTACCTCTGCGCCGCCTCTGGTAGCCATTCTTAGCACCTGATATGCGCTCAAGCCCTCTGTACCGTATTTCAAGTGATTAAGCAGATATGCCCTTCTGACCTCCTCCCACATATTGGAGCCGTCATTGGAAGCGCTGCCGTCTACTGCTATACCTACCTTTACTCCTTGCTTCACAAGCTCTGAGGTAGGGCATATACCGCTGGAGAGCTTCATATTTGAGCTTGGACAGTGAGCCACGCCGGAGCCCCTCAAAACCTTTATCTCCCTATCATTGAGATGTATTGCATGGGCAAACCAAACATCGCTGCCAATCCATCCTATGCTTTCCATCAGCTCCACCGGACGTTTCCCGTATTTCTCTACGCAGAATTTCTCTTCATCCAGGGTTTCCGCTAAATGAGTATGCAGCATGACGCCCTTTTTCCTTGCTAAATCCCTTGACTGAACCATCAGACTCTTGCTTACCGAGAAAGGTGAGCAAGGTGCAAGAGCAATTCTCTGCATGGCAAATTTCTTATTATCATGATACTTGTTTATCAGTCTTTCGCTGTCCTTCAGTATCTCATCTTCCTTTTGAACAACGCTGTCCGGCGGCAATCCCCCTCCGCTTCTTCCCAAAGACATGGAGCCTCTTGTGGCATGGAAACGTATCCCGATTTCAGATGCTGCCCTCAGCTGCTCATCAATAAGATTGACCCCTGTATTCTTCGGGAACAGATAGTGATGATCTGTGGTTGTAGTGCAGCCGGTCCTCAGAAGCTCACTGAAGCCTAGCATAGCACCATAGTAAACAGCTTCGGGAGTAATATGCTTCCAAAACTCATACAATCCGGTAAGCCAAGGGAAAAGAGGCTTCTCCTGCACCTCTTTGATTCCGCGGAACAAGGTCTGATACAAATGATGATGTGTATTTACAAAGCCCGGCAGTACCACACAGCCACTACAGTCAACCTTCTCTGTGCTTTCCTCTGCCTTGATGTCCTTGCCTATTGCAATTATCTGGTTATCTACTACCAATATATCGATGTCCTGATATATCCTGTCCTTATTATCAAAGGTGACTGCTGTAGATATGTTTTTCAGTAAAATACTGGACATTCTTCAATCCCCTTTCATACTCATTTTCTTAAAAGATGCTATTTACCTCCCATAATTAAGGTCATAACAGCCTTTGCTGTATGAAGTCTGTTTTCTGCCTCATCAAATACTACAGAGTGAGGGCCGTCAATTACAGAGTCCTCAACTTCGTTTCTTCTGTCTGCAGGCAGGGCGTGCATGTATATGCAGTCCTTGCTTGTAAGCTGCATCATTTTCTCTGTGCATTTCCACGCTTTATTTGCTTCCAACAGAGAGTCTATTACCTCCTTGCCGGGGTTTGTAACCCAGTTGCCCCAGTTCTTTGGTATTACTACATCTGCATCCCTGTATGCCTCTTCCATGTCGTGGGTAAGCTTCAGACTTCCCCCATGCTTCCCGGCATTCTCCTCAGCCTGCGCTATTACCCAGTCAGGCAGCTCGTAGCCTTCAGGATATGCCAAGGTTACATCCATTCCAAAGCGCGGGAAAAGCAGTACTTGTGTAACCGGTACCGATATGGGCTTCTTATGGGTTGTAGCGTAAGCCCAGATTATAGAAACCTTCAGCTTCCTTGTATCCTTGAATTTCTCCTCTATTGTCATCAGGTCAGCCAAGCCTTGCATGGGGTGATACAGGTCGCATTGCAGATTCATTATAGGCGTCGATGAATACTTTGCCATCTCCATAAGGTACTTGTTTCCCTCCTGCCAGAAACAGTTTCTGCAGGCGATACCGTGTCCGAATCTCGAGAGTATTACTGCTGTATCCTTTGCGCTCTCTCCATGGGAAATCTGCATAGTACTGGTGTCCAGATAGTTTGCATGACCGCCAAGCTGTGCAATGCCTGCTTCCATGGAATTTCTTGTTCTGGTGGATTGTTCAAAGAACATCAGAAAAATAGTTTTATTGGGAAGGTATGGAGTATCTATCCCCATAGCAAACTTTCTCTTTAAATCCATTGATACATCAAGCATTGTTTCAATTTCTTCCTTTGTGAAGTCTTCCAGGTTTATAAAGTGCCTTCCTCTGAAAATTGTCTGCATAGTGCTTCCCCCTTTATTTTTTTACATGTTCATTGACATAAATAGTAGGTATCAAGGCATACATGGCTGCACAGCGCACCAATTCATCCTTCCAGGTCCTTTCATTTGGAGCATGGGCTTGATCCTCATGTCCCGGACCGAAGCCTATGCATGGTATGTTGTATCTGCCCATTATGGAAACTCCATTGGTGGAAAAGGTCCATTTATCTACAAGAGGCTCTTCCCCAAACAGACTCCTATAGCATTCTACAAGGGTCTTGCAGGCAGGATGCTCCTCAGGTATCACCCAAGTAGGAAAATAGCACTCAGTGGGATAGAGCAATTCAGTGTAGGAAGCCCTGTCATAGCTGTACATCTCTACCTTGGCATTAGCAGCAACTACTGAGGGCAGTGCCTTGATTTCCTCCAAAGCACCCTCCCAAGTCTCCCCGGCTGTCAATCGTCTGTCTATGGATATGGTGCATTTATCAGCAACTGCACATCTGGATGGCGATGAAAAGAAAATTTCTGATACTGTAAGGCTGCCTTTTCCAAGAAACTCGTCATAGCCAAGATTCTCTGCCAAATCTTGCAGTTCCCCTAATATCGGTGCCATCTTAAAGATAGCATTGTCGCCTCTCTCTGGAGCTGAGCCATGACAGCTTACTCCTTCCGTTGTAACCTTAACCTCCATCCTGCCCCTGTGTCCCCTGTATATATTGCAGGAGGTTGGCTCTGTGATTACTACAAACTCAGGCCTTACTCCGTCCTCATTTATGATGTACTGCCAGCAAAGTCCGTCGCAGTCCTCCTCTTGTACAGTTCCTGTTACTATCAAGGTGTAGTCCTCTGAAAGTCCCATATCCTTTATTATTTTACCTGCATATACCATTGCAGCCATTCCGCCTTCTTGGTCGCTGGCACCTCTGCCTATGATTATCTCCTCATCCTCATAGCCCTCATAGGGGTCGTAGTGCCACAGGTCCCTGTTACCTATGCCTACTGTATCTATATGAGCATCCATTGCAATTATATGACTGCCTTGTCCAATATATCCCAAAATATTTCCCATTGGGTCTATCTGTACCTTATCAAAGCCTACAGCCTCCATTTCCTGCTTTATCCTCTGCACTACCCTTTCCTCGCCGCAGCTTTCACTTTTGATTGCAATCATGTCCCTTAAGAATCTGCTTATCTCCGGCCTGTAAGCCTCTGCAAGCTTTAATATCTCTCCTGCCTTATAGTCCTTCATAAAATCTCCCCCATAATTTTTCTTTTTATAAACTGACCTCTTCCTCGCTGCCCAATAAATTCATTGTCCTTAACTATTACCTCTCCCCTTGAAATGGTCATGACAGGATACCCTTTCAGTTTGAAGCCCTCATATGCCGTGTAATCCACATTGCTGTGCAGTCCTTGACAGGTCAAAGTCACTTCACATTCAGGATCAATTATAGTTACATCCCCGTCGCTGCCCGGCATCAGTGCCCCCTTTTTAGGATACATGCCAAAAAGTTTGGCAGGGTTGGTGCAGCAAACCTCCACCAGCTTGTTAATGCTTATTCTGCCTTTCATTACGCCCTCTGAAAACATCAGCGGTATACGCTCCTCTACTCCCGGCAGACCATTGGGACACTGGCTGAAATCCTCTTTTCCCCTCTGTTTGTCAAGGGAGATGGAAAAAGGGCAGTGGTCTGTTGCAACAGTCATGATACTTCCTTCTCTAATTCCTCTCCACAGCTCTTCCAGATTCCTCTTGGTCCGCAAAGGAGGACTTAGCACATACTTCAAAGCCTCATCCGCTTCCTGCCGGTATAAGTCTTCATCCAGCAGCAGATATTGAGGACAGGTTTCTGCATAAACCTTTGCACCGGATTTACTGGCATTTTCTATATGTCTCAGAGCTTTTTCGGTAGTAAGATGCACAATATAAAGAAGCACGCCGCCCGCAGCGGCTGCAAGACTTATAAGCCTGTTTACCGCATCCCCTTCACAGTAGTCCGGCCTGCTTAGGGCATGATACAGCGGCTCTTTATTACCATGGCTCAGAAGCTCTTCTCTTAAATGTTCGATTATTTCGTGGTTCTCGGCGTGTACGGTAAGCATCCCGCCTAATGCCTTAAGCCTTTTCATTACTCTTATGATATCTGCATCGACAATCCTATAGTCATAAGTCATATAGAGCTTAAAGCTGGATATTCCCTCATCAGCAATCATAACTGCCAGTTGGTCTAATATTTCCTCATTCACATGCTGTATTACCCCATGGAAGCTGTAATCCACTACAGCCTTGTCCTTGGCATACTCATGGTACACCCTGAGCTGATGTTCCATGCTGCAATTGGCCGGTCCGAAGCCCATGTGGTCCACTATTGTGGTAGTGCCGCCGCAGGCTGCCGCTGCTGTGCCTGTAAAAAAGTCGTCTCCTGCAACAGCCCTGCCTGTATGCAAATTGAAATGGGTGTGTACATCCACCCCTCCCGGAAGGATTATCTTATCCTTTGCGTCTATGATATTGTCGAAACAGCCGCCAAGTCTGCTTCCTATTTCCTTAATAATTCCATCATCAATGGCTATGTCTCCATAAAACAAGTCTCCTGCCGTGGCTATCCTTCCATTCTTAATAAGAGTTCTCATAGTCGCACCTCAATTTCTATGCCCACTGCAGGGTCATGTGCTTGTTTCCCATACGTCCATATCTTATTGCCTGCAGCTCTGCAGCAATGGACATCGCTGCTTCCTCGGGAGCCTTTCCGCCGATATCCAAGCCGATAGGAGCATAAAGCATTGAAAAATCCGGTTGATACCCCAGCTCCTCCTCCAGCCTGCTAAGTATTTGTTCTGCCTTGTTCTTAGAGGCTAGAAGCCCGATGTATTTAGTTGTGCAGCCTTTGTTATACAGAGCCTTCAGCACTTGATATTCAATCTCGTGGCTGTATGCACATACAACTATGTAGCTTTCATCTGCGAAATCCATGCTGTCTATAATCTCAGCATAGTCACCCCGGTAGCTTCTATAATTTTTGTACTGCTCTATGTCCAAGTTCTCCCTGTCGTCGGTAAGCACAAGGTTATAATCCAGCTCACAAAGCAGGGATGCCAAATGTCTGCCTACATGACCCATGCCGAAAATATAAACTGTAGGTGCTGCTGCAATGTATTCAAAGAAAAGCGTCACCTTTCCGCCGCAAAGCATATTTAAGCTTATAGAATTCTCAGCGCTTTGCTTGTTTGAGAAATCATAGCTTTGAAGCTGGCTTTTTTTTTCCTTCATCAGCTCCTTAGCCTTTTCAACCGCCATAAGCTCCAATTCTCCCCCTCCTACTGTACCTGTTGTCTTGCCGCTCCTCACAAGCAAAAGCTTCTTACCGACAGCAGAAGGCCCGTCACCTGCCTTTTCTACTACGGTTATCAAAACTCCGGCTTCTCCTCTTTTCTTCATCTCGCAGACCTCTTCAAATATGTTCATCTGACGACCTCCCTTGCTAAGCTGTTTATAATAAAATCCACAAGAAGCCTTATGCAGGCTTTCTTCCTGTAAAGAGCCGTTGAGCGCTGGTCGCTTATAGGCTTTATCAAGGTGCTGTAATCATCTATAATCTGACTGATATCCAAGCTTCCCAGCTTTAGCATATCGATTATATCCTCTTCCGCATCCCTGCTTCGAACCACGGTTGGAGCAACCGCCCCAAAGGCAAGCCTTACATCCTGCAGCCCCTCTTCATCGGATGCTGCCAAGCCTATGAAGGATAGCTTTGAAAGTGCTGTTGACTTTCTTGTACCTACCTTTCTGTATGTAATACTGGTGAAGCTGCTTTTGGGAACCTTTATGGCAGTTACCATTTCCCCGGATTTCAATAGGGTCTTCCCAACACCTTGCACAAATTCAGCAATTGGCAGCTCCACCTTCCTGCAGCTGCTTTGCAGCACAACCTCTGCATCTAAGGCATACAGAAGAGGAAGACTTTCACCTGCAGGTGAGGCATTGCAGATATTCCCCCCTATTGTAGCGATATTCCTTATTCCCGGCGACGCCATCTGCCTGAATACAGTCTTGAAATGCTCCGGAATAAGCTCATTGTCTATAAGCTCGGATAAAGTGCAGGCAGCGCCTATTGTAAGCATGCCGTTGTCTTCAGTCACTTCTCTCAGTTCCTGCAGCTGACTTATAAACATAACTGGCTTTTCAAAGCTTGGCACCAGCCCGGACCATCGCTTTCTCTTTACCATCAGGTCTGTTCCCCCGGCAAATATCGTGCAGTCATTGAAGGCCAGAAGCTCCAAGGCTTCCTTCAAATCATTGGGCTTATAGGCTTCTACCATAACCCCTCACCCCTTATTGAAGCATCCAGGACAGCCTCCACAATAGTGTTATATCCCGTACATCTGCATAGATTCCCTGATATTGCCTCCCTTACCTGAACTTCGTCGGGCTTAGGATTTTCTCTCAGCAGACTCTCCGCAGCCATAAGCATCCCCGGACTGCAAAAGCCACACTGCACTGCACCTGCTGCTTCGAAGCTTTCCTTCAGCACTTCATATTTCTCAGTACCACGAAAGCCCTCAATAGTCAGAACCTCCTTGCCCTCAACCTTGGCTATGGGATAAATGCAGGAGTTGACCAGCTTCCCGTCCACCAGTACTGAGCAGGCTCCGCACTCGCCCTCTCCGCAGCCTTCCTTAACACCAGTGAGACCGCAGTAATCTCTCAAAGCATCCAGAAGCCTTGCCGTAGGATTTCCATATATGTTGACTCTTTTCCCATTTACTACAAAACTAATATCCATTGCCATCTGCCGCCACCTCCATAAGATGCTCCGGCCTCACAGGCAGAGTATCTATATTTATACTCAGAGCATTTTCCACAGCTAAAGCATAAGCAATCGGTGCTCCTACCAGTGTCAGCTCTCCCAAGCCTTTTGCTCCATAGGGTCCGTATTTGAACGGCTCACACATCAGCTCGCTTTTGATTTCCGGTATATCCATTGCAGTAGGTATTATATAATCAGTGCTTGTTCTCTGCCTGAACCTCCCCTGAAGATTTTCCATTACCTCCATAGAAGCATAGCCTAAGCCCTGAACTATGCCGCCGTCAATCTGCCCCCTTACAAGCCTGTCATCTATAGGGTTTCCTATGTCAAAGACTGTCCACACGCCCTTGATTGTGCTTTCATAGGTTATGGGATCCAGCTCAACCTCAACAGCATTTACTCCCCAAGAGTAATTGGTGTAGGCATCCCCCGAGAAGCTGTCATTGTCCCACTCAAAGCCTTGGGGATATTTATACTGTTCCTCCACCTCAGAAGCAGCACCGGCCTGCCATTTTTCCTTAAGCTTCAGGGCTGCATCATAAACCAGCTTTCCTACTATTACGGTTGTTCTTGATGCTACTGTAGGGCCCGAGTCCGGCACCCTGTCGGTGTCCGGATTTGCAAATATTATGCTGTCAATAGGGAGCTCCATTGCAGCAGCAGCAATCTTACGCATAGTGGTTTGAACACCCTGCCCCATCTCAACATTTGCAATAAGAATCTCTACCCTGTCATGTATGTCCTTTGTCAGCCTGACTTTGGCCTTGATATGGTCCTGCTCTCCATTGCCGGTAAAACCGCAGCCATGAAAAAACATTGATAAACCTATGCCCTTTAGTGCGCCCACCGCTCTCTCTGTCTTGAAGCTCTTCCTTTTCTCAGTAAAGCCTGACATCTCAAGAACTCTATCCACCATTTCAGGCAGAAGTATTTTATCCCTCAATATTCCATTTGTAGTAGAGCGGTCCCCCTGCTTTACCAGGTTAGACAGCTTATATTGCAAGGGGTCGATTCCAATAGCCTTTGCTGCATGCTCCATATGCATCTCAATGGCAAAAAAGGCCTGCGGTGAGCCGAAGCCTCTGAAGGCTCCGCTTACAGCTTTATTTGTAGCAATGGCTTTTCCCCTTATACTTAGGTTTTCTATATTGTAAACGCCGGCTGCAGCAAACATTGCCCTTTGCAGCACCACTCCTGAGATTCCTGCATAAGCACCTGCGTCTAAGGCTATGTCAGCCTCCAATCCTAATATGCGGCAGCTTTCATCAATATAGCTTTTAAGTGTTATCTTAGCCGGATGCCTTTTGGTTGTAGCCTCCAAGTCCTCATTTCTATCCAACAGGAGGCATACAGGCTTTCCTGCCTTTATAGCTGCACAGGCAGCCTGACCCGCCAACAGTGATGGATAATCTTCCTTCCCTCCAAATGCACCTCCCGTAGCAGCTTGAACTATCCTTACATCCTCAGGTGCTGAACCCAGACAGGAAACCACTGCATTTTTGACATAGTAGGGGCATTGTATAGAGCCATATATGGAGACTTTCCCTTCCTTAAATTCCGCAATCACTCCTTGAGGCTCCATATAGAACTGCTCCTGATAGCCTGTCTCATATATCCCCTCATACACATATGCGGCTCCCGCTCTTGCCTTTTGCAAATCTCCCTTATTCAGGCTGTAGTCGGCAAAGCTGTCATTTTCTCCATAAATAGGCGGAGCAGTTATATTGTCTATGCAAAGTATGGGCTGAAGCCTCTCATACTCTACCTTGATGTCCTCCAAAAGCTTATTTATAACTTCCTTGTCTTTCCCTACTATCAGGGCTATAGGCTCACCTATATAATTAACAACCTCCTCTGCAAAAAAAGGCTGGTCGTCAATAAGCATCTTTACTCTGTTTTCCCCCGGAACATCCCTTTTGTCCACCACGAAGTAGCCCTCAGGCAGCTCAGGATACTCTATGGATATAAGCTTTGCCCTAGGCTCGGCTGCTCTCAAGGTCTTGGCATAAAGCATATCCTCCAGCCTCATATCCCCAATATAACAAGCTGCTCCCGACAGCTTGTCAGCAGCATCCACCCTTGTAATGGGCTTGCTTATGCTATCCCTCATATGCTCACTCCCTCACGAAAGTATTTTTGCATCAATTCATAATCCTCCATAGTATCTATGTCCATAACGACCCCCGGACTGTTTACAGGGACAATGACAGCATCCAGCTTCCCTATAACCTCCCTCAGGGATGTATATTCTCCTTCAGCCATAACCCTTCTTACCGCCTCGCTCTCTATAAGAATCGGGTGTCCCCGTCTTCCTTCAAAGCTGGGTATTGCAACAGGAGCCTTATATTTCAAAAGCTCCTGATAAATCTGCTTCGATATCATTGGATAGTCACCGGGCGTAATGAAAAAGCGTGTAGCGCTTACAGCACTGATCCCTTTTTTCACCGAGCTGTACATACCGTCCCTATAGCTCTCATTGTACAGGAGCTCCACAGTGTTATAGCGCTTTACTACAGGCTGAAGTCTCTCAATTTGATAGCCGCCTACAAGGAAAATTCTTGTGCAGAACTCCAGCATGCCTTGTATGGTGTTTTCTATAACCGTACTGCCATTCAGCGTCAGGGTCATTTTAAAAGTCTTTGCACGGGAGGACAATCCCGCCGCCAATATGATTCCTTGTACATCCATGGCAGCTTCCTCCATCAATCCATATCAAAGGCTTTTTTCTTCAAAGCCAAAAGGACATCCTCAGGTGTAATTGGCAGCTTGGTAAATCTCACTCCTACAGCGTTGTAAATAGCATTGGCAATGGCTGCAGGTGGAGTGTCTATTCCGATTTCGCCTACTGACTTTGCCCCGTGAGGCCCTGTAGGTTCATAGCTCTCTGCAAACTCTACGGTCAGCTTATTTATCTCTTTTCTGGTAGGTATTTTGTACTTTATAAAATCATTGGTGAGAAGCCTGCCTTCCTCAGTCCTCTTGACATCCTCATACAAAGTCATGCCGATGCCCTGAACCAAGCCGCCCTCCACCTGTATCAATGCCAATTTGGGGTTTATGGTCACTCCGCAGTCTACCACAGCAGTATAATCAACAAGGTCTATCTTTCCTGTTTCAATATCAATCTCAATCTCAGCGAAGCCTGCCATAAAGGGCGGTGGTGAAATTTCCCCGCAGTATGAGCCGCATACCAAGAGCTGCTTTTGCTTATAGCTGTAGTAGAGCTCTGTGGACAGCTCCTTCAGACTGATGGACTTGCTTCTATCCTTTGCCCATATTGCCTCGCCGTCAAACTCTGACTCCTCAGTCAGAAGTCCCAGCCTATCCGCAGCTGCCGCTTCAATTTGAGCCTTCATTTTCATGGCAGCCTTTTGCACTGCATTGCCGGATACATAAGTGGTGCTGGAGGCATATGCTCCGCAGTCAAAGGGTGTCAGGTCGGTATCCGAGGAATACACCGCTATCTTATCAGTAGAAACTCCCAGGGTCTCAGCTGCAATCTGCGCCAAAATCGTATCGCTGCCTGTGCCTATATCAGTGGCGCCTATCATAAGATTGAAGAAGCCTCCATCATTCAGTTTAAGTACCGCAGAGCCCATATCTATGCAGGGTATTCCGGAGCCCTGCATGGCAATAGCTCCGCCGATGCCTTTTATTTTCTTTCCATTCTGCCGCCTTCGTTTGCTTTTGTCCTTCCAGCCCGAAAGCTCCATAGCCCTCTTCATGCAGTAATCCAGCTTGCAGCTTTCCATCACCATATCCACACCCTCTGTGCCTTCACCCATTATCCTGAATACAGGAGAGGATTCTCCCTCCTTAATCATGTTTCGGGTTCTGAACTCCATGGGGTCTATGCCGATATTTTCTGCCAATATGTCAATGGTGGATTCCAAAGCGAAATTGCCCTGTATCGCCCCATAACCTCTGAATGCTCCTGCAGGAGTGGTGTTTGTGTATACTACCGTGCCTCCGAAGCTGACTGCTTCAGCCTTGTTGTACAAAGGAAGAGTCTTGGAGCCTGCCACCATAAACACTGTCAAAGCGTGCTCTCCGTAGGCCCCTGTGTTGGAAAGCACCTTCATATCAATAGCCTTGATGTTTGCATCCCTGTCCGCACCTATTGTCACATCAATCCTCATGGGATGCCTTGTATAGGAGGCTTCAAACACCTCTTCTCTTGTATAGACCAGCTTAGCAGGTCTGCCTGTTCTCAAGGCTGTCAAAGCTGTTATAAATTCACCGTGAAGAGACTGCTTGCCGCCATAGCCTCCGCCTATCCTGGGCTTTATAACCCTTATCTGCTCTATTGGCAAGCCCAAGGCTTCTGCTGCAATCCTTCTTGCATGAAAGGGGGTCTGTGTTGAGGAAACTATGGTCAGTCTTCCCTGAAGGTCTACATATGCCAAGGAAGTATGAGTCTCCATGGCAGTATGGTTTTGAGCCTGAGTATAATACCTCTCTGTAACCACATACTCACATTTATCTAGAGCCTCCTCCATATCTCCGAAGCTCATATGATACTCCGCTGCAATATTTCTCTCGGGCTTATAACCTATCGGGAACATTTCATGGGCTTCCTTCTCGGGATGTATGACAGAGGGATGGTCTACAGCCTTCTCATAATCCAATACAGGCTCTAAAATCTCATAATCCACCTCAATAAGCTTCAAAGCCTCTAAGGCTGCGGCTTCGTTCTCAGCCGCCACAGCCGCCACCTCGTCACCTATGTATCTTACATACTTGTCAAATATGAACTTGTCATGGGGTGATGGCTCCGGGTAGCCTTGACCTGCTCTGGTCACTATGTTTCTTGGAACATTTCTATATGTGAGCACGCATTTTATGCCTTCAAGCTTCTCAGCCGCTTCTGTCCTTATATCCTTTATCCTGGCAAAGGCAAAAGGGCTTCTAAGCACCTTTACTATCAAGGAATCCCTTGGTGCCAGGTCATCTGTGTATGCCGGTTTTCCGAAGGAAAGACCCAAGCCCTCCTTCTTAGGAATTGACTTATTTACTTCCTTCATTGAGGCACCTCCATATATAGCTTGACAGCTCTCAGCTGACCCTCATAGCCTGAGCATCTGCATAAATTTGAAACCAGGTAGTTCTTTATAGCCTGCTCATCAGGATTTTGAAGCTCTCTTTTCATTGCAATCACTGTGAGCATGAAACCCGGAGTACAGAAGCCGCACTGTATGGCACCCTCGCTGTTCATAAGACTGCCAAGTATTTCTGCCTCCCTGCTCACACCTTCTATGGTTGTGATTTCATGCCCGTGGGCCTTAGCTGCAAGATATGAGCAGGATGCAATGGGCCTGCCGTCCAAAAGCACTGTGCAGACACCGCAGCTTGAGGTTTCACAGGCTTTCTTAACACTGGATATTCCTATGCTTTTCAAGACGTCATACAAAAGCTCACCGGGCTTTATATCAACATTCTTATTTGTACCGTTTATCCTAAAGCTTATATTCACTCTAACACCTCCGTTACACAATGCCTGACCAGGGTTTTGCACAGCTCTTTTCGGTATGTATCCGATGCCCTTGCATCAGTGCCAAAGGTCAGTTCCTCAGAAGCCAGTATTGCCGCTATGCCTGCCGAGCCCTTAGCAGAGTCAATGCCGTTCAGAAAGTTCATGGCACCCTTTGCCAGCTTTGCCCTGCCCGGTCTGCTGCCTATGCAAAGCCTAAACTCTCCGTCAACCATTGCCGCTGCTGCATTAAGCATGGAGAAATCAGTACCGGTCTTTCGCACTCCCTCATAGAAGACTTTTGTGACCTCCTTTTCTATAGACACCTTCAGTATGATGTCCTTTTCATGTTCTCTGTTCAGGTAGCTTTCCAGGCTCATTGCGCCTGCCTTATAAAGCTCTACCTGTGCATTCAGCGCCAGCAGGGTGGTTATCATGTCAGAAAAACCATATTTGCCATAAATAGTCCCACCCAAGGTAGCGACGTTTCTAAGCTGAACACCCATTATGGAAGCTGCGGTCTTTGACAGCACGCCCTCAAAGGCTTGCCTGGTGATATCGTTCAGCTCAATATCCCTCAAGGTTGAAGCCGCACCTATCTCAACACGGCTTTCATCTTCTTTTATAAAGCTTAAGTCTAAGTCCCCAATATCTACAGCCTTGCTAAGCTGCCTATCTCCCAGGTTCAGAAAAGCACCTCCCCCGATTATAGCTGCACCTTCACTGCATAACAGCTCATAGGCCTCCTCTATGCTTTTGGGTCTGCAATATTCTCTTATATCCAACGCATTCACTCCCCTTATGAATTCTGATTCTATAAAACTCCGCTGATTGCCTTAACCGGGCATCTTGACTGACACAGGCCGCAGCCGAAGCACCTTCCGGTATCCACCTCCACCTTGTCAGTCACAGATAATGCAAAGTATGGGCACACTCTCTCGCATAAGCCGCATAAGGTGCATTTCTCCATATCAATTGCCGGATTTGAAGGCTGATACTTTACTGCTCCTTTTTGAAGAGGTGTATCTATTACCTCTTTCACACAGGAAAAGTTCAGCTTTGCGAGCACTTCAGGCAGAATATTTATTATTCTTTCATATAAGTCCTTCCCCTTAAGCATTGCAGCGGAAAGCATTTGAACAGCATCTGCACCTGCCAGCAAAAATTCCACTACATCCTCGGCATTCTCTACCCCGCCTGCCCCTATAACTGTAAAATCAGGCAGAGCTGTCTTTATCTTATTCACTATGGCTAGGGCTATGGGCTTTATGGCCGGACCGGATGTCCAGAGTTCTCCGCTTTCATTGCCTGCCAGCACTCTCCGATTGGCTGCATCTATTTTCATAGTAGGTCCCAGAGAGTTTATGGCCACTATTCCCTTTGCACCGTTTTCCTTGACTGTCTTTGCAAAGGCAACGGGATTGGGAATGTGTGGGCTTATTTTCATAAAAACAGGCTTATCTGTCAGGCTGGTTATGGTTCTCACAGTCTCTCCTATTACGCCCAAATCCTTGCCTACATAATGGGTGGAAACCTCGAAGCCGTCACAGAAGCCCTCCAGTGCAGGGATTAAGGTCTCCATATCCTCCTTCGTATAGCCTACGCTGAGAATTAGGGGTATACTAAGATCACGCCTCAACGCCGGAAGTATGCCTGTCAGCCAATACTGCAGCGGATACTCCGACCACAGCTCGGCATTCATAATACTGTTGCCGTTCGAGATAATGCACGGGCGCGGCACCTCCGCCCCTTTTATAGAAATGGTTTTACCCACCATGCAACCAACGCCGAACTTCTCAATAGCCATCATCTTCTCATAGCTGCCTACCAAGGGCCCTGATGCCGGCATAAGGGGATTTTTCAGCTCAATGCCTGCAATCCTTGTCTTAAGCTCCATCCAATCTCCTCCTTTTACTTTATATCAAGCCTTTTCCAAACCTTTGCCGCTTCTACTCCAGCCTTTGCATAGGCTTCCTCTGTATCCTCGGTCAGCTTGTAGTCCGATAAACGTTTTATGCCGGATATCCATACCTGACTTGGCTTAAAGCTGTCAAACACTCCAAATATCAAGTGCCCCAAGGCATTGTCTTTATCCATGGGTGTAGGCGGGTCATAGGGCACTACCGCAAAATCGGCCTTATAGCCTTTTTCTATCCTTCCCAGCTTGAGGTTCAGTGAAGAGCTCATATATTCATAGCCGTTTCTTATCATTTGAAGCAAATCCTCATTGGAGAACTTAATAGGACTCCCCATGCGGTTTTTCATTGCAAACAGTATATTCAGGTAGTCTCTGGTTATATTGGCGCCCAGGCCGTCGCTGCCGATAATGCATTTGATGCCATACTTCTTCAGAAGCTCGTAGTCCGGAAGCCCCACTGCATTGTTCATATTGGAGGTAGGGTTTAAGGCTACATAGCAGCCACGTTCTGCAATTAAGGCAGCCTCCTCCTCATTTATATGCACACAATGCGCCAGTATAGAGCCTTTATTCAGCAGCCCGAAGCTGTCCAGACGCTCAATTATGCTTTTGCCGTATTTGCTGTAGCAGTCATGGACATCATCCATACTCTCCGCTACATGGATATGAATTGGCATATTCCCGAGTATCCATGAAATACGTTCCAGACTCTCATCACTCAGGGTCATTGAAGCGTGCATGCCAAACATGCTGCCCTTAGTTTCACATATGCTTTGAGCAAATCTGAGGTTTTCTTTCAAGCAATCCTTCATAAGAAAGCGGTCGCTGGTTTCAAAGCAGTATATCCCTCTCATTCCAAGCCTGTCGCTTACTGCCTCGCTTAAAGCACTGAGTGAGTCTTCTATGCACAGACCACTGGCATGGTGGTCTATGATTGATGTAACCCCGCTTCTGATACTGTCAATACCATAGACAACGGCACTGCTGTATATTGCATCCCTATCCAGCTGTCTGTCCAGCTTCCACCAAAGCTGCTCCAATATTCCCTTAAAGCTTTTTGGATTGAAGGGCAGCTTCATGCCCCGTGCAAAGGCTGAGTATATATGAGTGTGACAGTTAATAAGCCCCGGGATTACTAAGGCTCCTTTGCAGTCAATCACCTCTTCGGCTCCCTTGAAGCCTTCCATGCTTCCAACCTCTGCAATTTCTCTTTCAAAGAGCACAAAGCCCCTTTCGATATAGCCTTCAAAATCATAAATCCTCGCATTTACAAGAGCCTTCATACAATCACCCCCAAAGCCTCTGCATTATACAAAAAGTGTTCAAGCCCTAATATATTTATATAGTTGCAGTCTTGATTTATTCCTAGATTTTTGTGATAAGGTGACAGGCATCGTAGTTATGTAGCTATAGCGAAAAAAATCCTCTGATGAAGAATTCTTCATCAGAGGATTTTTCTTTATATAATCACTAGCCGCTAAGCTGCTGTTCCGTCACTTCCATATCATCTGCCTGATACCATGCCAAGTCTATTCCTTCATTAATTGTCTCGCAGTCAATATATCATGAAGCTTCTCAAATATCAGACCGCCGGCAAACCAAACAGGTATAAAGCGAAGTGTTATAAGACCGTCAATAGAATATGGACCTATGCCGTAATCCCACGGACATTTCCCTATCAATGCTCTAATAAACCAGCCGGTTGTATATTCTATTCCAAAAATGATGACCGCGTAAACACCTCCCCTGAGTAAAACCGGCCATTTTCTAAGCAGGTCATGCACAGGTTCCAACAATATCATAAGCCCATAAATGGGAAACATCCACAAGTAGGTTCGTGCCCTCATGGTCAAGTCTCCTCTTATAAGGGAGCCTAAGCCTGTAAACAATGTCTCCGCTACCCACCCGGTCAATCCATATATAATAAATCTCATCTTCATAAAAATATTTTCTGCAAGTGTATTAAAATAATGCACAGCAAGCTCATATTTCCTAATGCGCTGTTTTCGGTTTAAAGTCAGATGTTCTCCGGCTTGGCGATGGATGAATACTAAAAATTCATAAAAAAATCCTCTGTTGGAATTATCCT
>JAQZBM010000184.1 GCA_029238945.1 Clostridia bacterium | reverse complement strand
GCAAAAGCAGTTGTAATTTATTTAACGTTATATATCTGAAAATAATAATAGTTTATTGACACAAGAAAGTAAACACTCCTTATATATTTTTGCCATGTTTTCCTTCAAATATAAAAAAACTTAGGATTTATGTGTTGACTTTGCAGATACATGTGCATATAATATTACTATACCTATACGGGGTATATGGTATCAATAATTTTGGAGGTTATATGCTATGAAAAAAGCTGTTTTAAACGAATCACGATGCGATAAATCACCATTCTGCGGAGCAAAGCATGCATGCCCTGTAGGTGCTATAAAATTTGTCAGACAAGGCATATTCAGTGGTAAAATTGAAATTGACAAAGAAAAATGCATTGGCTGCTCCAAATGCGTGAAGTACTGCCCTCACAATGCTATAATCATGAAATAATCAAACTGCCTGAAAACCACATTAAAATTTATTGGTGTTGAAGAATGATTTAATATACTCTCCTCAAAATGTTATTCATTTTCAACTATTAAGTTTTAATGTGGTTTTTTTCTGCACTATTTCATATATGCAATCTCCCCATTTATGACTGAGTACAGCACCTCAGTATCCAAAAGCTTCTGGGGACTGCATTTCAAAATATCCTCGGAAAGAACAGTAAAATCTGCGAAATAACCCTTTTTGAGCTTTCCGGAGTAATTTTCCTGATAATTTGCAAATGCAGCGTTTGCAGTATAGCATTTCAGCGCTTGATCTGGCTTCACTGCTTCTGCCGGATTAAG
Organism: Clostridia bacterium; assembly: GCA_029238945.1. Lineage (GTDB taxonomy): Bacteria > Bacillota > Clostridia > Lutisporales > Lutisporaceae > GWB2-37-7. The sequence continues at coordinate 5,072 of JAQZBM010000184.1, read as the reverse complement.
CTGGTTGTAGCAGGCGGCATGAATACCCAATATCGGCTCAAAGCCTATATACCTGCCCTTATCCTTTTTCTCCGGCATATCTCCGCCGCCGTATGGGAAGTCGCTGTTGAAAATAACATTTACGCCATTTTCTATGAAGCTTTTAAATCTGTATACCTTATGGAAACGTGCTTTGCTTAGCCTTGATTCTGTAAGCTCTTCTTCATATAAGAAAACAGGCTGGAAGGATGCTGTGACATCAAACCTTCTAAATCTCTCAATATCCCTGTCCTGCACTATCTGAACATGCTCTATCCTGCATCTGATATCTCTGTGATTATTCTCCCTAGTCTCTTCAATGCAGTCAAGAATTATGCTGACAGCCTTGTCGCCTATAGCATGTATCGTTATAGGCTGGTTGATTGCTTCATTTTCAATCAGTATATCCTTTAGCCGCTCTTCTTCAATAAGCTGCAAGCCCTTTTGTCCCGGAGCATCTGCATATTCCTCAAAAAGCAGTGCAGTCCTGGACCCGAAGCTGCCATCCATAAAGTATTTCGGCGGACCTATACGAAGGCTGTCTGTTTCATCTCCCTTGCGTTCGTCAAACTGTTCTATGGATTCCTGGTCTTCTCCGTGGGGAGCGCTGAATATCCTCAGCTTAAGTCTGCCTTGCTTTTGCAGCTTCCTGTACATATCAAACAGTCTGCCGTATTTTGTGCATATATCGTTTACTGAGGTTATTCCGTTCTGCAGGTAAAGCTCCTGTGCCTTCAATATAAGCTTGACAAGATAGCTGTCAGAGAAGCTTTCGCTTATCTCCTGCGCCACCTTGTTTGCTGCATTTTCAAACAGCATGCCTGTAGGCTTCCCTGTTTTATCGTATGGCACCTCGCTGCTCTCTCCCATAGCCTCAATCCGCATAAGCTCTATTGCTCTGCTGTTCAGACACATGGAATGCCCATCCATGCGCACCAGCATGACAGGATGCTCCTTATGCAAGCGGTCCAGCAGTTCCCTGTCCGGAAAGCTTCCGCCAAAAAGTCTGACTTCGTCCCAGCCGTGTCCTATAACCCAGTCATCCTTACCTAAGTCTTCGGCATATTCCTCAATTTTCACCTTTAACTGTTCAAGGGAGCTTATGCTGCGCAGATTCAACTCTGTCAAAGCTCTTATTCCATCCACTATATGGATGTGGGATTCCCAGAAGCCCGGTACCACTGTTTTACCCTCCAGATCAATGATGTCTTCTTCTCGCATGCTTTTAAAATATTTGCTGTTCTCGAAGCTCCTGCCCAGTTCTATTATCCTGCCTGACTCCGAAATCAGGTATCCCGCTTCACTGTTATTGTCATCCAAAGTATATATGTTTGCGTTTATATAGGCCTTCATAAAAACACCTCTCTGCTGCAATTATGCTTTATATATTTCTTACTATTTCAATATACACGTTCCCTATTATTTTTTCAAACCCATTCACCATTATTGCAACAATTGAATACTATGCTATATAAGTATTTTTAAGGAGGTACGATGGTGTGGAAAAGGTGGTAGAAATTAAAAATGTATCTATGAACTACCATACGATGCAAGGAGAAACCCAAGCCATCAGAAATTTATCCCTGGACATAAAAAATGGTGAGTTTGTAAGTATAGTAGGTCCCAGCGGGTGCGGAAAATCTACTCTGCTTTCTCTGATATCAGGGATATTGAGGCCCACCTCCGGCAGTATTTTGGTAGACGGTGAACCTGTGACAGGGCCTTCCGGAAATGTAGGATATATGCTCCAAAAAGATCATCTGTTTGAATGGAGAACTATACTAAAAAACGCGACTCTGGGACTGGAAATCCACAAGAAGCTCAACAAGGAATCCCTTGCCCATGTGGAGCATCTTCTTGATGAATATGGCTTGGCAGACTTCAAGCATCATTATCCAAAACAACTGTCCGGCGGCATGAGGCAAAGAGCTGCATTAATCCGCACACTGGCTACAAACCCGGATATATTACTTCTCGATGAGCCTTACTCTGCACTTGATTATCAGACACGCTTAGCAATATCCGAGGAAATATGGCTGATAATAAGGAAGGAGAAGAAAACAGCAATCCTTGTAACCCACGACATCGCAGAAGCTGTTGCTGCTTCAGACAGGGTAATTGTTCTTACAGGCCGTCCTGCAGAAGTGAAGAATATCCACGAAATATCGCTTACCTGTGACACAAGAACACCGATTCTATGCAGAGAAGCTCCTGAATTCAGGCGATACTTTAATGATATATGGAAGGAGCTGGATATACATGTACAATGAGAATATATCAAAAGAGCATCTGGAATATATCAGAAAGCAGAATATCAAGAAAACTGCCATTCGTGTGTGCCAATGCCTGCTGCTGATAATGTTCTTCGTATTGTGGGAAGCAGCGGCAAATTTGAGATGGATAGACCCCTTCATCATGAGCCAGCCCACAAGGGTATTGAAAACCGTAGCATCTATGACAAGCGACGGCTCTATATTCACACATACAGGCATTACGGTTCTTGAAACTATAATAGGTTTTCTCTCAGGTACAATATTGGGCACCTTGATAGCCATTGTGCTTTGGTGGTCGGATTTCACCTCCAAGGTGCTGGACCCTTACCTCGTTGTACTGAACGCACTGCCGAAAACTGCTCTAGGTCCTATAATTCTTGTTTGGATAGGCGGCACCACCGGCTCAATAATTGTAATGGCATTATTGGTATCAATAGTTGTAACAATCCTTAACGTATACCTGGCTTTTGAATCGGTAGACGAGGACAAGATAAAGCTTTTGACTACCTTAGGGGCTAAAAAACCGCAGATACTTACAAAGGTTATTCTTCCTGCCAATGTGCCAGCAATAATCTCTGTGCTGAAGGTTAATGTAGGTTTATCTTTGGTAGGCGTCATAGTTGGAGAATTCCTTGTTTCAAAGGCAGGCTTAGGTTACCTTATAATATACGGCGGTCAGGTCTTTAAGATGGATTTGGTCATGACCAGCGTACTTATACTGGCTGTGGTTGCAGCACTTATGTATTTGTCAGTGAACTGGCTTGAAAAAAAGCTTACAAAGATGAGATAATCAGGTGATAGGTAACAGGGGACAGGTAACAGGTGTTAGGGGACAGAGTTGCTAAAAGGAGAGCTATAGTAAAATATGCTCTCCCTTCATTTATACCTTATTGGCAACTAATGTATATGTCTTGGGTATACCCTTGTCGAAAACCTCAGAGGACAGGTTCGGCTCCTCGCTGAGCATTCTTATTGTGAGTCCGGAATCAGCTGCCGCCGTTACAACCTCACCCAAGGTCCAGCGTCTCCAATAGACAGTTCTTGTTTCTTCCACAACACCTTCCGGCAGATACTTGGCAAAGGATACTTCCTTTTCCTCAAGAGAAGTGTCAAAATAATCTCCGTCCACCTTATGCTTACGAACTTTGGCAGTAGAGCCTCTTGAAGAAATAAGCTTGGTGGATACCGGGTGAAAATCCCGGAGCACAAAACGTCCTCCCTTTTTCAAGAATGAATATGCAGCCTCAAAGAAAGGCTTCAAATCTGTAAAATAGTGCACTATGCCAAGCTCGGCAAAAACAATGTCGTACTCAGGCTTCAATTCATTTCCCGGCAAGTCCAGTATATCGGAGACTGTATATTTTATATCTACGCCCGCTTCAGCTGCCAATTCCAAAGCATATCTCTTATTGCCCTCCGAGATATCCAATACCGCTGCTTCTGCTCCCAGAAGGGATAAAGCTACTGCCTTGACACCGTTTGAACCCATCAGGTTCAGTACCTTTCTCCCTTTTACATCTCCAAAATACTGTAAGATTGGGAAAAGCTTCACCGAAGGGTTCTTCCTTATCTTTTCTGCTGCTTCCTTCGGGGTCCCAAAGCGCTTTATCCAAGCCTCATAGGTATCCTCATTCCAGACGTTTTCTTCTGTATTGTTGTTCATCTATTTTGGAGCCTCCTATTTAATCAAGTTCTCTAGCCACAACCCTTAAGATAGAAGAGTCTGCATCTATTCTGAGGGGGAAGGCCATAATCTCAAAGCTTTTTAGATTTTTCAGTTCTCCCAGATTTGTCAGATTTTCAATTATTAAAATATTGCTTTTGAAAAGCTTTTTGTGTATATCAAAGGGGTACTTGTCCGGTGACGGTAAATCCATACCCACCAGCTTTACCTTCCTCTCTGCTAAAAACTCTGACATTTCCATTGTCAATACAGGATGCTTGCTATAGTATTCCTTCTCTCCGAATATGGTATCTTTTCCGGTATAAAGAAGAACTATTGAGCCTTCCTTCACTATTGAATTGAACTCTTCCCTATAGGCGATTTCCTGCTCTCCCCGTACATCCAGAAGACATCCCTCACCTATAAATGTATCCAAAGGAAGCTCAGATATGTATTCTCCTGTATCAAAAAAGTGCATGGGTGAGTCCATATGGGTACCTGCATGCACGTCTATCTCAAGTCTGTGATTGTTGTACCCGTCCTTATGCACTGATTTTGTCTGAGACAGCCTTGTTTCATGGTCTCCCGGATAGACAGGCAGTCCGTTTACTATTGTATGAGTCAAATCAATCAGCTTTTTCATAAAATTTGCAGTCTCACTCCATTCATCCTTAGTCAGCCTGTATTCCGTATGGTTTCAAAATCAACATAATAATCCCCTAAAAGTCTATCCTATGGCTATATCTACTAATTCCATAGCATCATTTACTACAAAATCAGGCTTTTCATCATAAAGATAGTCTTCCGCAGCCCTCCAATTTACAAGTGCTGCCGCTACGCCTGCATTATGAGCACACTGTATATCAAACACGCTGTCTCCAACCATTAAGGCTTCCTCAGGCTCTGCTCCTAAAAGCTCCAATGCCTTAAGCACAGGTGCTGGGTTAGGCTTATGCTCACCGGTATCATCAGCTGTCACTATTACTTTGAAATATTGCTTTATATCCAAAAGCTCCAAGCCCCTGTTTGCCATTTTCGCTCTTTTTGAGGTTACCACCGCAAGGTTTATACCTTTCTCGTTCAAGGCTTCAAGACACTCCCTTATGTTGCAGCAAAGT
>JAQZBM010000183.1 GCA_029238945.1 Clostridia bacterium | reverse complement strand
GGAGCTAAAGGATGGTGATGAGGTCTGGGAGATAGAGAAGCTCAGCTTCAGGTCCCCATGGTCCAGAGAATCCTTTGTAGAGGCAATGCAGACCAATGAAAAAGCAAACTACGTGGTTGCTGTCTGGGGAGAACCGGTTGTAGGCTACGGAGGCATGTGGTTCATTATCGATGAGGCTCATGTTACCAACATAGCTGTACACCCGGACTATAGACAAAGAAAAATCGGGGAAATGATTGTACAGGAAATGATAAAAACTGCCAAGGAAAACGGCATAAACGGCATGACCCTGGAGGTTCGTGTATCCAATACGGCAGCAATCAATCTATATAAAAAGCTGGGCTTCGTTGACTACGGCATACGCAAAGGCTACTATGCAGATACCGGTGAAGATGCACTCATAATGTGGAAAAAATAGAAGGCTTATTAAGCCTTCTATTTTTAGATGTGTTTGTAGTGGAGGACCTATGTGTCCTCCCGTGTTACAATATAATTTCAGACAAATTTTGTATCATGTCGTATATAGATTAGAAGCTGATAAATATGTAGTGGCTGGTTTCCATGCCGGCCCGGGACTATTAATGGCATAGAAGGTGGCGATAAATTTGGATGCCAGTGATTTGAATATAATAAATCAATGCCTTGAGGGCGATGCGGGAGCATTTGAAATATTGGTAGAGAGATACAAGAAACTGGTGTTCAATACCGCCTACAGGATGATGTGCAACCGTGAAGAAGCTGAGGACATAACACAAGAAGCTTTTATAAGGATATACAATTCTTTATCCCGATATAATCCGGAGTATAAGTTTTCAACCTGGGCACTTAAGATAACCACAAATTTGTGTTTGGATAGCCTGCGCAAAAGAAAAGGCGAAACAGTGCCTATAGACGAGCAGTTCAACCTTTGCGATGATGAATTGACTCCGGAAGAACAATATCTGAGGAAAGAAAATCAGAAAAAGGTATTGGAAGCTATAAACAAGCTGCCTGAAAAGTACAAGGAATTCATTATACTTTTTCATCATAGGAATCTATCCTATCAAGAGATAATGGATATTACCGGTGAATCTCTGACTATAGTAAAAAACAGATTGTACAGGGCACGTCAAATGCTTAAGGAATATCTGATAAATGCAGATAAGGGGAGTGAAAAGGTATGCAATGCAAGCAAATAGATGAACTAATGATGAAATATTTTGACGGCAATATTAGTGAGCTTGAAATGGAGCAGCTGACACGGCACCATCAGAAGTGCAAGACCTGTTCAGAGGAATTTGAGGTGCTGAGAGAAGCACTGTTTGAGATAGAAGAATTGCCTGATATAGAGCCGCCGGCTGAACTGACAGTCAAAATCATGACTGCCGTTCAGAGCCAGAAGCAGTTCCAGTTGAACAAGAAACAGCTGATAAGCTGGATTGTAGGATTTGCAGGCCTTGTGCTATTCACCTACAACATAATAGCTTTTGCAGTCCTGCCGATGATAAGCGGAGGCGTGAACCTGCTGTCAGTGGAGGGTATGCTTCAAATGGTGAGCTGGATAGGCGACATGCTGAAGGAAGGACTGATTGCACTATCAGTTGCTATCGGAAAGCTGTTAGTTATAAGAGACATTATTTTCAGAGATTATGCGATATTGATTATAGTGTGGGCAGCAGCCTTTTCTGCAGTTCAACTGATGCTCTTCAGACTTATGAGAGTAGAAGATAAGAAAAATAACTATGTAAAAAACTAAGTTTAGGAGGTTTTCAAATGAGGACTAAAAAGGTCATTTCAATTGCCTTAGTTTTTGTAGCTTTACTGATGATATCTGCTTTTAGCCTTGATATAAAAAGTGGTGACAGCGTTGCTATATTTAATAACCTGACCATACCTGGAGATACAACTGTTACCGGAGATGCTATCGCAGTATTCGGCAGCATGGATATAAAAGGAACGGTAAGGGGGGATGCTGTCGCAGTATTTGGAAGTGTAGATATCTACGGTGAAGTGGAAGGCGATGTAGTAGCAGTATTCGGCAGTGTCGATATAAAAAGCAGAGCTTCAGTAGGTGGTGACATCGTAGGAGTATTCGGCGGAGTCGATAGGGAAAATGGAGCTGTTATAAAAGGGGAAATCGTTGACACCAAGGGCAGCTCATTTTTCACAAACATAAACCTTCTGCCGGATTCCAAGACTGATGCAGGATCCATAGTAGGCATGCTAATAACCTATGCCTTCGCATGCTTGGCATTGGTGCTTGTACCTGATAGAATTGCTTTCATGGCGGAAAGATATAAGTTTAATCTGGGAAGAAGCCTTGGAATAGGCGCCTTGGTCCTGTTGGTGCTGGTGCTTCTGTTGCCGGTTCTGGTAATAACCATAATAGGCATACTGCCTGCATTCTTCCTTGTAATTCTATTGATGGTTGCGATGCTGGCCAGTCTGACGGCTTTGTATATAGCTTTGGGCAGAAAGGTAGCGGCAGCAGTAGAAGGTAAGAACGCAGTATATATACAACTTCTTATAGGATTAGTTATAGTAGGTTCTTTGCAGATGATACCTATAGCAGGCTTCATCATCAGGCTGGCGGTCTATTTGGTGGCGCTGGGCGTGGCCTTCGACACCAGAGTGGGTAAGCCCTTTGTACGAAGGACACAGGAGTAAATAATGGGAAATATGGCTTTGCATAGAGCTGCAAAGCCATATTTTTTCCATAGCTATAGGGTCAAAACCTAATATTTCAAAGCCATATTACACATAATACAGTTAAGCTGCCCTTATATTTTTCCTTTTATTAAAAAATCCATTGTGATATAATGTAATTCGTGTTTTATGTTTTGGATATAACTATCAACGTACTAAAAATAGGAGGAAAACAATGCTTCTTAGAGAATTTAAAATCGGAGAATATACTATTATGCTGAACCAAGATGATGAAATATACATAGCACAAGTGGTGGGAGCTAAGGGGGAAAAAGTGTTTTACCACGAATATAAGGAATATGACAAAATAAAATCATATTTTGATGAGATTGTACAGAACGTTCAACAAGATAATAACGATATAGAAAGTATAATCGACATACTGAAAAGAAGTATGTCATAAGGCAGCAGGAGATAATCCTGCTTTAATATTACTTAAGAAAAAAGCAAGTAATTTGAGGTGACTGACATGGGTAAGCCTATGACTATTTTGGCAATCGAAACATCCTGCGATGAGACTTCTGCAGCAGTGGTAAAGGATGGCAGAGAGATTCTGTCAAACGTAATATCTACTCAAATAGATATACACAAAAAGTTTGGAGGCGTTGTGCCGGAGGTAGCCTCCAGAAAGCATCTGGAGAATGTGAACCTCATAGTACAGGAGGCTCTTGAACAAGGCGGAGTGAAGCTGGAAGATATTGATGCTGTAGCTGTGACAAGCGGGCCGGGATTAGTTGGCGCCCTGCTTATCGGACTTACTACAGCCAAGGCTTTGGCATACAGCATAAATAAGCCTTTGATTGGGGTAAATCACATAGAAGGGCATATTTCTGCAAACTACATACAGCATAAGGAGCTGGAGCCGCCCTTCGTATGTCTGGTAGCTTCGGGAGGACACAGCCATATCGTCAAGGTATTGAACTATGGAAGCTATAAGATATTGGGTCAAACAAGGGATGATGCAGCAGGGGAGGCCTTTGATAAAATTGCCCGGGCATTGGGTCTGGGATATCCCGGCGGTCCCTTGATAGATAAAATGGCAGCACAAGGCAATGCTCATGCCATAGATTTCCCAAGAGCCTATCTGGAGGAGGGAAGCTATGACTTCAGCTTCAGCGGGCTGAAATCATCTGCATTGAACTATCTTAACTCCATGAAGATGAAAGGTGAGGAGATAAGCATCCCTGATGTAGCGGCAAGCTTCCAAGAAGCAGTGGTTGAGGTGCTGAGCGAGAAGCTTATCAGAGCAGCAGTGGAGCATGGCTCTAAGTATGCGGTGCTGGCGGGCGGTGTAGCTGCCAACAGCAGACTGAGACAGGCGCTGACACATCTGGGAGAGCAGCGTGGGATACACGTGCTGTATCCTGCACCGGTGCTTTGCACCGATAATGCAGCTATGATTGGAAGTGCGGCATACTACAGATACTTAAACGGCAGTGTCTCTGATTTGACCTTAAATGCCAGACCAAATCTCACTATAGGAGAAAGTGTTTAGATATGAAGGCAGCACCATTTAGCATGCTTTTGGAAGCAGCAAGCAAATACAATATACTAGCTCTGACTACTGCCTGTGCCACTTCCTGTGTATTCTGCAGCCATCACCAGAATCCCAGGGAGGTAGAGGCTTACTTCATAAGCAAGCTTACTATGGAGCAGGCGGAAAACCTGATAGAGTTCCTGAATCCTGAGGAAAAGATAACAATTGGAGAATCAGCTACAAGAATATGCGAAGGGGAACCCTTCGCTTTTGAGCATATAATGGCGGTATTGGAGCTTATCAGAGTCAAGTACCCGGACACGCCCATACAAATCACCACCAGTGCGATAAACCTGGAAGACACTGTACTGGAGAGACTGAAGACATTAGGAAACATAGAGCTGAACATTTCCTTGAACAGCTCCAGCAGCGAGGGCAGGAAGAAGCTATACGGCGGCAAGGAGCATATGCAGGCTTTAAAGGCGGTAGAAAGGCTTAGGGAATACGGTATAAAATTTAACGGCAGTATAGTAGCTATGCCTCATATAGTGGGCTGGGCAGATTTGGAGCAGACCATACTCTACCTTAGCAGCAAGGGAGCTGCAACCATAAGAGTATTTATGCCGGGCTATACCAAGCTTACCAGGATTCAGCTTCCTGAGGAAGATATAATGCAGAAGCTTTGGCAAATGGCAGTCAAGCTGAGGAAACAGTCTGCCACCCCTATAATAATTGAGCCTTCCCGGATTGAAGACTTAGACGCAGTTGTAGAAGGGGTAATCTCCGACTCACCGGCAGCTCAGACTGAAATCAAACCGGGAGATACCATATTGAGGGTGGACGGAAAATCGGTTTTCTCAAGAGTAGAGGCATATAACAGGCTGTTTGCCGCAAAAAACCCTGCAGTGGATTTCAAACAGCAGGGCAAGGTAAAGAGCGGTACTATAGAGAAGCCTGCGGATTCAACCTCGGGTTTGGTGTTCAACTACGACATGGCTGCTGAAAATGCAGTCAGGATTAAAAGAGCCGTAGAAAAATTCAGCAGCAAAAACTGTTTGATGCTGACCTCACGGCTTGGATTTGCGATACTTAAGCTGGTGCTTAGGGATTGTGAAAACATAGATATCAAAATAGCTGAAAACAGCTACTTCGGCGGTAATATCATGTGTGCCGGACTTCTGGTGCTGCAGGACATAGAAGATATATTGCAGCAGCAAAAAATACCGGAGGTGCTGTTCCTGCCGCAGATAATGCTTGACGAGAAGGGCAGAGACCTGACCGGCAGACACTATATGGAAATAGAACAGCAGTACAATTTAACCGTTGTGATTCTGTAGGGAACGACCCCTGTGTCGTTCCTTGTTCTTTTCATTCATAGCATATCAGTAATAATATATATCTTCTTGCCATTTCAACGGATTAGTATCTATATATTCCCATATTTTCTTATAACCCTGTTCATTTCGTATAACGTGGTCATGAAAAGATTTCTGCCAGATTTTTTTCTCAAAGGGCGGGTATTCATCATTCTTAACACCATTGATGTATAATTTTGTTGTTAATGTTTTAAACCGTTGTATATATTCTGACAATGAAAATGTAGGGAACGACCTCTGTTGTCAAGTACACATGGTATACAATTTGTTCGGGGAGATGGTATACAACTTAATGTTTACTTAACCGATATATTCTTCTTGAAAGAATTTCGTGTTCT
>JAQZBM010000182.1 GCA_029238945.1 Clostridia bacterium | reverse complement strand
GTATTATTATCATTAGAATTATCCCAATAACACCTATTGCAATAATGTCACCATATCTTCCCATATGGAATCTCCTTTTCTACAATGATTACTTGTTCTTTAAGCTGTATACAAAAGCAAGCACCTCTGCCACTGCTTTATACAGCTCTGCCGGCACCATGTCACCTATTTCAACTGTTTTATATAAGGCCTGTGCCAGGGGCTTATTTTCTACTATCGGTACATTATTATCCTTCGCTATTTCTTTTATCTTCTGTGCTATTAGGTCTTTGCCCTTGGCAAGTACTAAGGGAGCATCAGCTTTGCCTGCATCATACTTTACGGCTATTGCAAAGTGAGTCGGGTTCGTAATGACTACATCTGCTTTTGGCACCTCAGTCATCATTCTTCTGAGGGACATTTGTCTTTGCTTCTCCCTAATCTTTGATTTAATCTGAGGATTTCCTTCTGTCATCTTATATTCTTCTTTTATTTCCTGTTTAGACATTCTTAAGTTCTTTTCGAATTCCCAGAATTGATAGCCGTAGTCAAATATCGCTATCACCAGCAATACCACCGCAACCCTTATGCCGGTGTTTACTATTGTATTGCCTATGAAGTGGGCTGTTGCCATCATATCCATTGCTAAAAGCTCGGGAATCAATATGAAATTCTTCTTAAGATAGCTGTATATTACATAAGCGACTACAGCAATCTTAAATGCGGACTTTAAAAACTCAACAAAAGCATTTTTTGAGAATATATTTTTGAAGCCCTCAATGGGATTCAGCTTGTTGAATTTTGGTATCAGGGGCTTAATTGAAAATAAGAAGCCTACCTGGAGGTAATTCGCTGATACAGCTACCAAAGCCGATATCAAAAGTATCGGAGCTATTACCTTAGCAAACTCCACCACGCTGTACCAATATACATTCATTAAGTCACCGATTTCCACAGCGTTCTCCGTTTTGGAAGGAAAGCTTAAAAAGAATCGGAGCAGTTTAGAGAGATTTTCGAATATATATCCGCCAAAAATCCTCAGAGCCAAAAAGGTGACCAATAAAAGTATTGCTGATACTATATCTCTACTTTTTGCTACTTGTCCTTTTTCTCTCGCTTCTCGCCTGCGTTTTGGAGTAGCAGGCTCAGTACGCTCTTCGGCAAAAAGCTGCAGGTTGATAACAAACTCGAATTCAAACATTTTATCACCCTTTAGCCATACTTTTTAATATTAAATATATATAGTCATACATTTTGTCAAAAGTAACTTCCATGGAGCTTATCAGCATTGGAAGCATTACTATAAAGGTAATCAGTCCAATTCCTACCTTTAATGGCATACCTACCACAAAGACATTCATCTGCGGAACTGTTTTCGCCAGTATTCCCAGTGCAACCTCAGCAAGCAGCGATGCTGCCACAATAGGTATGCTTATTTTGAAGCCGATGGCAAAGGTTTCATAAAAAATATGAAGCATATTATTAAACAGCACATCATTAAATGTAAAACCGTTAATAGGTAAAATATTATAGCTTTTAAACAATGCAGTCAGAAGTATATGATGTCCGTCAATAAGCATAAAAAATATCAAACCTAATATGTACATTAAGTTTCCTGTCAAAGGCACTTGGCTGTCATGCATAGGGTCCAGCACGTTTACCATACCGAAGCCTATCTGGGTATCTATAATCTGTCCCGCAATATATAATGCAGAAAACACCATATAGCTTGCATAGCCTAAAATTATACCCACAGCAAGCTCCTTCAATACCATACCGGCATATGCGATGAAGCTTGTGTATTCAATAGTGACACCCTTTAGCAGCGTAGTTAAAATCACACTGCAGAAAAAAGCAAATCCAATCTTTAAATAGCTCGGCACATTTCTGCTTCCGAATACAGGAGTTATTACAAATAATGACCCCATTCTTACTAATACAAGCAAGAATACGGTGAATTTATCCATTAAAATATATAAAATATCGTTCATGGCTACTTAATATAGTTTGGAATGTTTTCGAACAGATTTACCGTGAAGGTGTACATCATGTTCATCATCCATGGTCCAAAAATCAACAAAGCCAAAGCAATAGCTATAAGCTTTGGTATGAAGGAAAGCGTCTGCTCCTGTATTTGAGTTGTTGCCTGAATTATGCTGACAATAAGGCCTACGAGAAGGCCCAGCAGCAGCACCGGAGCAGAAACCATCAAAGCTACTCTTATAGCTTCTACGCCAATGTCAATTACCATTTCTTGACTCATCTATACCACCCTCTGCTAATTAAAACTCACTACAAGAGTTTTTACAATCAAGTTCCATCCATCTACCATTACAAACAGCAAAAGCTTGAAAGGCAGAGATATCATAACAGGCGGAAGCATCATCATACCCATGGACATTAGGGTACTGGAAACCACCATGTCAATTATGATAAACGGGATGTATAAATAGAAGCCAATTATAAAAGCCGTCTTAAGCTCACTTATAATGAAAGCCGGTATTAATGCTGAAGTAGGAATATCCTGTGAATTTACAGGCTGTCCTGTCTCACCCAGCTTTAAAAATAATGCCAGATCCTTCTCTTTAACGTTCTTCAGCATAAATTCCCTTATGGGATCCATAGCCTTTGTAATTGCAGCTTCTTGAGTAATTTCTCCCCTTACATAGGGTTGGTACGCATTTGTATTTATGTCCGCTATAACAGGACTCATTATGTAAAAAGTAATGAATAATGCCAGCCCGATTAAAACTTGATTGGGCGGCATCTGTTGAGTTCCCAGCGCATTTCTGGTAAAGGATAAAACTATTACTACCCTAGTAAATGAGGTAACCATTATGAGTAAAGCCGGAGCAAGAGATAAAATTGTAAGTATGAACAATATCTGCAGACTTACTGCTACTTCCTCCGGGTTATCTGCACTTTCAATGTCTAAGCCAATTTTAGGTATAGGAAGCGGTGGCTCAGCCCAGACCATTACTGATAGTGCCGCAGTCAAAACCAATGTAAATACTAATATTTTCAATAATAGCTTCTTATTCCTCATTGTCATTGCTGCCCCTTACAATAGATTTGAGCTTATGCACATTTTGCTTTACAGAGCTCAGGTAATCCTTAAAATCTTTTGCCTGTATGGCTTCCTTATAGCCTTCTACTTCAATCTCATCAAGATTGAGTATGTCACCATCTTGACATTGGAAAAGCTTCTCCTCGTCAAGCTCACTTATAAGAAACATGTTTTTCGAAGCGCTGCCTATAAGAAAGTATTGAGTCCCTACCTTTACAAGGTGAAGACTTTTATCTACTCCTAAAGGCATGCTCTCCACAACCTTCATGGTTTTTGTTTTCCCCTGCACCATTCCCTTTTTAGCAAGAAACTTTGTAACATAGTAAGCTGCAGCCAGTATCAGTGCAAACATTACTATATAGTAAATTGCTTTGAAGAAATTATATATGCCGCCTTCCGGCGTATTTATGCCATATAACTTTATATAGCCGGGCATGCCGGCGTATACATCAGATATCACACCTGATATCAATACTGCCGACATAGTGAAATATTTAAATGCCTTCATTTGCATTAATGCTCCTTACTGTTAACCCAGTACCTTCTTTACAGCTTCAAGTATTCTTTCTTGTTGGAAGGGCTTTACAATGAAGTCCTTTGCACCTGCTTGTATAGCTTCTATAACCATTGCCTGTTGTCCCATAGCAGAACACATTATGATTTTTGAAGCAGGATTTATCTTTTTGATTTCCTTTACTGCCTGTATACCATCCATCTCTGGCATTGTTATGTCCATTATAACTAAATCCGGATTAAATTCCTTAAATTTCTCAACAGCTTTTGCACCGTTTTCTGCCTCGCCGCAGATTGTAAAACCGTTCTTGGACAATGTGTCCTTTATCATCATTCTCATAAATGCAGCATCATCAACTATTAAAATTCCGTTTGTCATTAATAAAATCCCCCTTAAATAAAATCACTTATTATATCTTAGTCAAACGCTTAGATGCACTGATAATATCGGTGATTCTTACACCGAAGCTTTCATCTATTACAACAACCTCCCCTTTGGCAATATATTTGCCATTGACAAGTATATCTACAGGTTCGCCGGCAAGCTTGTCCAGTTCAAGTATAGTGCCAGGTCCAAACTCCAGTATATCTCTAATCAGCTTCTTGGTTCTTCCCAGTTCAACAGTAACCTCCAAAGGTATATCCCTTATTATAGAAATACTTTCCTTTTCGTTGGCATACTGTGAATCATCAAAGGATTGATACTGTATTGGCTGTACATTCACTATCTTTGATTCTTCTTTAGCCGGAGCTTGAGTTCTCATAGGCTCTTGATAAGCAGGCTGCCTGTCGAAGCTCAGCTCGTTTTGTATAGGTTTTGCCTGAGGCTGTACCTTAGGTATTGCTACAGGTTCTACAGCCGGTTTTGCAGCAGTTGTCTTTGGTGCCTCATATTGAGGCTCCATGCTGTTGTAAAGATTGTTGACTAAAGTCCTTGCAAAATCAATTGGCAACAGCTGCATAATCTCACTGTCTATAATGTCGCCAATTTCCATCCTAAAGGATATTTTAACCACAATATCCTCCGGCGCAAAATTCCTCATTACTGACGGATCATTGAACAGCATTGAAAATGCCTTAGGCGGAGATATGTCAATCCTTTTGTTAAACATCCCAGCCAGTGAAGTAGATGAGGAGCCTATCATTTGGTTCATCGCTTCACTTATTGCACTTAAATGCAGCTCAGTAATGGGCTCTGCATTTGTCTGTCCTGATCCACCCATCATCAAATCCGTAATTATCTTGACATCATCTTCCTTCAATATAAGCAGGTTTGAACCTACTAAACCCTCCTTGTATTCCACTTGTACAGCTACATATGGAATAGGATATTGGCCTGCAAGTTCTTCCCATGATAAAACGGTCACCTTTGGTGTAGTAATACTTACCTTCTGATTTAGTAAGGTGTAAAGAGTCGTTGCCGAGGTGCCCATGCTAATATTGCCTATTTCTCCCAGAGCATCTTTTTCCTCATCTGACAATGCTTCTATCTGTGAAGATGAATCCGGCTGAGGTGCAGCGCTATCGCCTCGCAGCAAGGCATCAATTTCCTCCTGTGACAGCATATCACTCATCTAAATCATCTCCTTTCGTTTTAGTGCTGGTTATCTTAACTGCTACTCTATTTTTCTTAACTCCCGGCTTACCATTGAACTTATGATTGTTTCCTATAAGTATCTTCAAGTCTTCTCCAACTGCTGTATCAAGACTGATTACATCGCCAATCTGAAGTTCAAGGAAATCAGCTACAGTAATTTCTGATAAGCCCAATATTACATTTACCGGCAGTAGTGTTGTCTCTATCTTCTTCTCTATTACCTTCAACTCATTGCTTGATATCTCTTTTGTGACTCCTGAAAACCAAAACTTAGTACTGAGCTTTGGAATAACAGGCTCTATTACCAAGTGTGGAATACATATGTGTATCATTCCGTCTATGTTTCCAACCTTTGTGTTCAAAGTGATTAAGGCTACAGTTTCGTTTGGAGACATAATTTGAGTAAATTGCGGGTTTGTCTCTATTTTCTTTAGCTTTGGCTTTAAGTCTATGACGTTTTTCCAAGGATCTCTCAGGTATGTAATCATTTGACTGAGAATTTTATCCATCAAGGTAATCTCTATTTCAGTAAAGCCCCTGGCTCTCTCATAAGCCCCACCTGTTCCGCCCAGTACTCTTTCAATCATAGCAAAGGCAGTATTTGGAGCCATCTGTATGATTATAGAGCCAGTCAGCGGTGCAAAATCCACAATTCCCAGTACAGACGGGTTCGGCATTGAGTTTGTAAACTCATTGTACGTCAACTGGTCAACGGAAATAACTTCTATCTGAACCAAAGCGCGCAAAAATCCGGACAAATAGG
>JAQZBM010000181.1 GCA_029238945.1 Clostridia bacterium | reverse complement strand
GGTCATCAGATAACCGTTAAGCGCACCGAATATGGAAACCATTATACCTGCTGCTATAAGACCTGCACCTGCATTGCCGAATAGTACAACTGCAGCGTCTGAAGCAGGCTTCGCTGAAGCTATTACATCTGCCACAGGCATTATCTTAACAATAGCTATATTTATAAGAACGTAGATTAAGATTGTAGAAGTAAGACCAATTATTATAGCTTTTGGGATATCCTTCTTTGGATTCTTAAGCTCTCCTGCCATATTGCCTACGCTGACCCAGCCGTCATAAGCCCACAGTGTACCGAGAATGGCTGCCCCGAAGCCTGCAAGTCCTGTAGAGCTAGCTCCGGAAGATGCTGCTCCGAAGCTGTCTGCCTGCCCCTTGAATAATCCGAAAACTATAATTACGAAAATCGGTATAAGCTTAGCTATTGTAGCCGCGAATTGTACTTTACTGCCAAGCTTGGTTGATAAAATGTTTATAAATACTATGAAAAATATCATGAATATTGCAAGAAGCTTTTGTTGAACTGCTGTTAATGGAATGAAATAAGTTGCCTGAGTTACAAATACGATAGATAGTGCTGCTGCAACGCCGGGAACATATATCAGCGTTTGAACCCAACCAAACAAGAATGCCCATTTCTCACTGTATAGTTCCTTTAGGTATACGAATATACCGCCTGTCTTGGGGATGGCTGCACCGATTTCTGCAACCGTAAGAGCTGAAGCAATTGTGATGATACCCCCGATTAACCAAGCCAAAATACCAAGTGTTGGAGAACCGGCATTTTTAAATACTGCAGATGCCTTGAAGAAAATACCTGATCCTATTACAATTCCTATAACCATTGTGATAGCTTCCTTGAGACCGATTTCTTTTTTTAGTGCTTTAACATTTGCTTTGTTTTTTGTTTCCAAAACTAATACATCCTTTCCTATAAATGACGAGTAACAATCATCCCTTTCTCCTTCAGTTCCTATATCATTTTATTGATAAGGGGAAATTATGTCAATGTAAAGGATATCCAAGAGATTAGGATGCCTGATATCGGCAATAACATGAAAAAACTCCTCAATAGTGTATTTTTATGGTAAAATAAATTTGTCGAAAAAAACTGAAAAAAGAAAGTAAGTATATCAAAATATTTATGTAGCATGTTTACAGCAGTAATTGCAGCTTTATACGACAAAGCATTTTTGGGTCTTGCTTTAAAAGGACTAAAATGTACAACTATAGCATAGAGTCTACTGAGTAAACTGATTGTGACTCATGACAGCCTGCTGTAAATAATATTAAACGGAGCTGCATAAGGTATGATAAAAAAGCTTATATATTTAGAAAAACTGCAAAAAATAGCTAAACTGCTAAGCAAATATTGGCTCTTGGTTTTCTATATATCTGCAATTATATATCTTGAGCTTTTATATAGGCTGTGGAGCTTCAGAAATTTAAATGCTGATTTTATTTTTCCGACACTTTTCGCTATATGCACTGGTACATTTCTATTTGTACTATCCTCTCCATGGCAGTTCAAAATCAGCAGAATCATTTCCATTGCGTTTACAACAATATTGGGACTTGCTTACGGTATGCAGCTGGTGTATTTCAGCATATTCAACACACCTTTGACGCTGTATTCCTTAGGCGGCGCAGCTGATGCAATGCAATTCAGAAGTTTAATTCTAAATGCCGTATTGAAAAATAGTATAGGCATAATTTTTGTTTTTGTACCCCTGGCATTATTGACAGCATTGTTCAGGAGGCTGCCATTTCTAAGGCTGCCGCAGTCCACTATATATCTATGGCTGATTTTCTGCTATTTGAGCTTCGGCTTCTCAGTAATCGCCGTTCAATTAACGGGGAATAAGGCTGTTTCGCAGCGTTCCCTGTATTATGATATATCCGAACCAAAGCTTTCAGCTGCTAAGCTTGGACTTTTGACAACCATGAGGCTGGATTTGCAGAGGCTCGTTTTTGGATTCAGAGAAAGCGACTATGTTGAAGCATTCAATACGGATACCGGTGCTGAAAGTGAAAGCAGTATTGACGCTGCTGTGTCTGAACCTCCTGTTGAGGAGCTTGTTCAGCCGGAAAGCTACAACATTATGGATATAGATTTTGATGGATTGATTGCAAAGGAAAAGGACAAAGCTCTTCTGGAAATGCACAGATATTTCTCTGACCTCAAGCCGACGAGCGAAAACGAGTACACCGGCATGTTCAAGGGAGATAATCTTATACTGATAACCGCAGAAGGCTTTTCACCATATTTTATAAGTCAGGAGCTTACCCCTACCTTGTATGAAATGTCGACACAGGGCTTTGTTTTCAAGAACTTCTATAACCCCATATGGGCAGTCAGCACTTCAGACGGTGAGTATGTTGCAAACACAGGCTTGATACCCAAATCAGGGGTATGGAGCTTTTATAAGTCAGGTAAAAACTACATGCCCTTTGCTATGGGAAATCAGTTCAAGAAGCTTGGCTATAAGACTATGGCTTACCATAATCATTCATATACATATTACAAGAGAAACATTTCACATCCTAATATGGGGTATGACTTTAAAGCTGTAGGAAACGGGTTGAAGCTGAAGAATACATGGCCGGAATCTGATTTGCAAATGATAGAGGTTACAGCGCCGGAATATATTGGAGCTGAGCCCTTCCATACATATTATATGACTGTCAGCGGTCACATGGAGTATAACTTCCAGGGAAACTATATAGCGAAGAAGAATAAGGCTCTGGTAGCCGGATTGCCATATTCAGAGGCTTCAAGGGCATATATTGCATCCAATCTGGAGCTTGAATTTGCCTTAAGTGCCCTTGTTGAAAAGCTGGAGGCGGCAGGCATCGCTGACAAGACTGTTATTGCAATTAGTGCAGACCACTATCCTTACGGATTGCCAAAGAAGAACATTGATGAACTGGCAGGTCATGAGGTAGAGGAGAACTTCGAGTTGTACAGAAGCACCTTCATACTATGGAAAAAAGGGATAGAGCCTGTTATAATTGAGAAGCCGTGCTCTAGTCTCGATATAATACCAACCCTGTCAAATCTCTTTGGTCTTGAATATGACTCTCGTCTTCTGATGGGAAGCGACATTATGTCAGACTCACCGGCTTTGGTAATCTTCAGCAACAGAAGCTGGATTACCGACAAAGCAAGCTGCAACAGCATAACCAATGAGGTGACATATCAGGCTGCCGCAAAGGTGCAGGAGGGCTATGCAGAAGAAATAAATAAAATAGTTGAAGATAAATTCAAATTCTCGGCAAGAATACTGGAGAAGAATTACTATAACATTGTAGTACCAAAATAAGCAAAAGGGACGGTTCTTTTTGCTTTTTAAAGAGAATATTTTTAGGGGTGTTAATATGGGAGAAATCAAAAAAGTATCGATTATAGGACTTGGAGGCATTGGGGCAGCATATGCCAGTAAACTGCATGATATGGACCCCGGTTGTCTCACAGTAATAGCTAATAAGGAAAGAGTCGACAGATATAGTTCTAAGGGTGTTGTTGTCAACGATAAAAGCTATGATTTCAATTATGCAGTTCCGGAGGAAGAAGCAGAGCCTGCCGATTTGATAATTGTATCAGTGAAATTCCATCACCTCCAGCAGGCTGTCAAAGATATTAAGAACCATGTAGGGCCGCACACTATAATACTTTCGCTAATGAACGGCATTTCAAGCGAGCAGATTTTAGGTGAGGAATACAGAATGGAGAAGCTGCTGTACGGTATGGTGCTGGCAATAGATGCGGAGAGGAAGGACAACAATATAAGCTATGCAAGTACTGCAAAAATCTATTTTGGTGAGGCGGACAACTCTGTATACTCAGACAAGGTAAAGGCAGTGAAGGCATTGTTTGATAAGGCAAATATAGAGTATATAATCCCTGACAATATGCTTTATACACTGTGGTGGAAATTTATGTTCAATGTGGGAATCAACCAAACTTCAGCTGTACTGAGGGCAACCTACAAGGTTTTTCAGGAGATAAAGGAAGCAGAAGACCTATTAAGGGCTGCTATGATGGAGGTATTGGTTTTATCGAGAGAAATCGGCATTAACTTAAAGGAAAGCGATTTGGAGGAGTTTGTGAGTCTGGTGAAAAGGCAGTCTCCTGATTCCAAAACCTCTATGCTGCAGGATGTACTGGCGGGCAGAAAAACTGAGGTGGAGATGCTGGCAGGGACAGTATGTGAGCTGGGAGAAAAGCATGGGGTGCCGACACCGATTAACAAAGTGCTTTTCAATATGATAAAAACTATAGAGAAGCAGTCGGAGCATAAGCACTAGACAAAGTAAATTCAATAGGTAAAATAATGAATAGGTGATGAATATGGATACAAAAAACAAAGCTTTAAATAATAGTCTAGATAAAGCTCTAAGACTTTTGTCCTACTTTACAGCTGAAAGATCAGTTATAGGCTTAAGCGAGCTGTCCAGGCTTTCCGGTATGCCGAAAGCTACCGTGTACAGGATGATTTCTACACTTCAGGAGCATGGCTTCATAAGCAAAGTGAGTGTATTAGGCAAGGATAATCAATATAAGCTTGGATTGAGGTTTTTAGAATATGGGAAGCTGGTAAGCGAGGACTTGGAAATCAGGAAAATTGCTCTTCCTTATATGGAGAAGCTTAGAGACAAGATAAATGAATGTGTACAGCTTATCATAAGAGACGAAAAAGAAGCTATATATATTGAAAAACTTGAGTGTTCGCAGTATATCAGGCTATATACCAGAACCGGCAGGAGAGCACCTTTGCATGGGGGGGCATGCCCAAGGGCGATATTGACCTTCTTGTCTGATAGTGAAATAAACAGGATACTGGAGGCAGGTCCATTAACTAAAATAACAGATTCGACAATAGTTGACAAGGAAGAATTGCTAAAGCTTATAAATGAGGATAGGAAACGCGGATATACAGTGAGCTTTGGAGAGCTGGAGCCTAAAACAGTGGCAATAGGAGTTCCGATATTCGACTATACCGGTAATGTGGCAGCTTCAATAAGCATAGCAGGACCGGAAGACAGATTTACTAAAAATGATATTCCCAGACTGGCGGAGGAAATTATGCAAACTGCAAAGGAAATTTCGGAAGCATTGGGATATAAAGAGAGATAAAAGGAAGCTGTAGATTTACTATAATCTGCAGCTCCCTTTTATGTTAATATGGTATATATTGTTAAAAAAATAACTTTTCTAAATATTTAAAATATGTTGATTAAAAAAATTATTAGGCTTAAAATAAATTTATACATAAAAATAAACCAGCGGTTCATATAGTGAAATGATAGGAGGTTTTTATGAAGAATTTTGTCGATTTAAACAGTGATGTTGGGGAAAGCTTTGGCGCTTACAAGCTGGGTCTTGATGAAGAAGTGCTGAAACACGTTTCATCAGTTAACATTGCTTGTGGATGGCATGCAGGAGATTCTTTAGTAATGGAAAAAACCATTGCTTTGGCAAAGGATAACAGGCTTGGTATTGGTGCTCATCCAGGATATCCAGACCTGATGGGATTTGGCAGAAGAAATATGGACATCACTGCAATAGAAGCAAGAACCTACATAATTTATCAGGTTGGAGCACTATCAGCATTTGCAAAAGCAACTGGAGTACAGCTTCAGCATGTGAAGCTTCATGGAGCTTTTTATAATACCGTATCAGCAAATGCTAAGCTGGCAGAAGCGGTTGCAAAGGCCATATATGATGTAGATAAAGATTTAATAGTTATGGCTTTGGCGGGAAGCGAGCTAGTTAAAGCATCCAGGGAATTAGGATTAAAGGTAGCGGAAGAAGTGTTTGCTGACAGAGCCTATAATTCAGACGGTTCCTTGGTTTCAAGAAAGATTCCCGGCTCAGTGATACATGACAAGGATTTGGCAATTGAGAGAGTAAAGAGGATGGTAACTGAAGGCAAGGTT
>JAQZBM010000008.1 GCA_029238945.1 Clostridia bacterium | reverse complement strand
TAATATCGCTGATATGCTGTTTGGACAAGCTAAAATCTTTGTTAAGCAGGGTCTTCAGCTCTGAGTCCGATACCAGTCCTGACATTGTAGCAGACTTTGTGGCACATAAGGTTTTGAATGTTAAAATTTCATGGAGCTCAATAGCTTCATGAGGCGCTAAATTTTTAATATCCATCCTATCACCTCCGCATAATATTATTATCTGTAGCAGAAAACAATAGAAACATGGAAAATTAACAGAGCTATGTAAATATAAAACAATTATTTATATTTTTTCTTCATAATAACTTCATAAATACACAGTAGTATTAAGCTGCAGCAGAAAATATTATATATGGAGGTGCAAAATGAAAAAGATAGTTGCAGTATTTCTTGCAGGCGTACTGATGCTTGCTTCATCAACCATGGTATTCGCAGAAAACGCTGTTTCCGACATGGCAACTCAAAAAGGCGGACAAGCAGTTGCTGAATGCGCAAAAAACATGGGCAAAGGCGTATCAGAATGTTCGCAGCTGCCGGAATGCATAGAGTAGCAGTCAAATAGTAAATACAACCGTCTTCTACAATTGTAAGAAGGCGGTTTTTTTAGTGTATTTTCTTTATTTAGTTGTTCAGTCCTATTATGTTTATGCCAGAAATATAATATAATTATATTAAGAAGTGAAAAGGAATAATATGTGAGTGGAACAATATATTGGGAAAATGAGTCAAAAAGGTAAGTTTAAATAACATATACCATGTAATATACAGGCAGGGGAGGTAGCAAAATGAAGGCAAGAGTTTTAGTTGCTTTGGCATTGTTGTTAGGAATGTACCTGTTTTATATCCTGGTCAAGTTTGCCTATGTATTTTGGTATAAAAAGGTGTCATTAAAGGATTTGGCTGATAATACCGAGTCACCATACATAAAGAGGCAGGCGGGCATAATGTCCAGGGAGATAGGCATAGGACTGCTTTTAATCGTTAACTTTACATGTCTCGCAGTCATACCTTCTCAGGCTATGCTTATTTTGGGAAAAAACGGGCTTTCCCTTTCACCCTATGTCTTTTTTGGAGGACTGCTGTTTTTAGCTGAGATTGTGATATATTCGCTTATTTATGCAAACTTTAGTGTAGGAGAGCTGGCTATTGGAGGTGTCAAGCTGTCCAAAATAGAGTCGGCAGAGGTTATAGAGTATAAGAAGACAGTAGATAAGCTTATAAATAGATACAAGGATAAGCTTTTTGCACAGAACAAGATTTTCCTTGCCTTAAAGGAGCACAGCAGCTATATATTTGAGGAGATTACCAGAACGGAGAATCCCAAGGGGGTGTACATAGAAAGACTGAAAGACGTATTAGAAGAATATCAAAATCTTCAGCAGGAAAAAGAGAATGATTTTAAGATAGACATATACTGGAAAAGTGAGATTAATTATGATAAGCTTAAGGAAATATACAGCATATGCCAGCACAGTACAAACCTGATAAGGGACAATACATACAAGGAAGGCAACACAACTGTCATAGAGGAAGTCGGAAAAAGTATAGTTGTTTCACCAATGCAGAGCAGAGTCATAGACGGTGAAATTTTTATAATAGTTTTAAGTCATAAAGAGGATCAAATACTTGACTCCGAGGCTTATATAATACAAAATATAATTGTAGGTATTGATGAGCTTATTTTTAACGAAATTGAATTATTTGATCTCAAATATCCCAACTAATTGGAAAAATTAACGGATAGGAGACCTTAAGGAGGTTACCTTAGTGAAACAACAATTAGCTGAAAGCCGACCGGGACTGACACAACTGAAGAATAACATAGAGAAAAACAAGGAAATGGTTAGGAAGGCGGCTCCCGTGACGGTTGAGAATAAGGGGATGGCAGAGTTGGAGGCCAAAGGAGAAGCGCTGTACAAGAAGGTACAGTTTGAGAAAAAGCGCTCCCAAAGATCCTTGCTGTCAAGGTTGATAATTAAAGAGAGATAAGGCTGTACAATATTGTGCAGCCTTTAATACTTTTTTTGTCCTTAGCATATATATCTATTACAGTTGGCAGAATAAATATAAAGGTGGTATGCTATGGAACAACTGAAAGAGGGCATAAGAAAAAATAAAGGCATGGTTAGAAAGGCTGCGCCTATTACTATAGAGAGCAGAGGCTTTGCCAAAATCAGCATAAAGATGGAGCAAATTTGTAAGAAGCTTAGAAAGAAATAGCAATCTGAAAAAGACAGAGTATATAGTTGCTCTGTCTTTTTAGTTAAGAAGTATTTCTTCCAGCTCATTGATATTGAGGATAACTACATTGCTTTTGTGGAAGCTTATAAGACCTTCCTTCGACATACGAATCATTTCTCTGGACAGAGATGGCCTCGGGACACCCAGAAGCTCTGCCATTTCCTTTCTGCTAAAGGGAAGACTGAGCTCAAGGCTGTTCTGATTTTTGCTGCAATCCAGAAGCAGGGTGGATATCCTTTGACGTATTGTCTGCAGGGACAGATACTTAATTTTCTCGTTGAACATCAGCACCTTATTTGCCAAAAGGCTCATGATATTGCTCATAAAGCCGGCGCTTGAATGACAAAGCTCAGGTATGGATTCTCTTGGTATATACAATATGTCTGTATCCTTTACTGCAATGATTGTGGAAGGATACTTATTAGTTTCAGAGAAAACCAGTACTTCTCCGAATATGCCGCCAATATTCATGGTCGTGATTGTCAAAGCTTTGCCTGAGGCAAATATCCTTTTTATATCCACACTGCCTTTAACTATGATTCCGATGCTTGTGCAGGTTTCTCCCTCTACAGCTATGATTTGATTTCTCTTGTAAGACGAAAGGGTGCAGCAGGTGCCTTTAAGAATATGTGAGATTTGTGCATCCGATAAGCCTTTAAACAGAGGACTCGCAGCAAGAGCAGTTATATTTACCTTCATAAACTAACCCCTTTAATTCCAAATTGGTAACGAATGTTACCGACTTTCTCAGTATATAGTAATACAATGGAAATGTTAAATCAATAGCATAAGGGGGAGATTGTTTGGTTTTTACATTGAGAAAGGTAAGCCAGATAGCATTTATACTGAAATTGACAAGAAGCTGTGTTTAAGCTGTACGGCTTGTGTAAAAGCATGCCCTAAGGGTGCAATAAAATATGTTTAAATAAAAAGGAGAGATAAAAATGATAGAAAAAAGATATCCGTTTACTTTGGCTGAAGAGAAGACTATTGAGAAGATAGTGGATGACGAAAACTTGGCTATCAACCATATGGTTCTTCCCAAGAACACCGGATTGCCGGAGCATTACTCAAACTCCAATGTTTATATGATTATTGTAAGAGGAAAAATGACTATCGTGCTGAACGATGAGGAAGCGAGCATCCATGAAAAGGGCTCAATACTAAATATACCTTTTAATGTAAAGATGAATGTAAACAACTATCACGACGATATTCTGGAGTTCTTTGTTGTGAAAGCTCCGAATCCAAGAGATATGGTAAAATAATTCTGTAAAATTTACATAAATTTTATGCTTGACATAAAGTTTATGATGCAATATAATATAAAACAATAAAATAATAACTATCGAGAGAGGCGGAGGGACTGGCCCCATGAAGCCCGGCAACCTGCGAAAGCGAGGTGCCAAATCCAGCAGCGCGTTTTTGAGGATGCGGCTGAAAGATAGATGAGATGAATTTAACCTCTTCTGTTTTTCGGAAGAGGTTTTTTAATAACAAAGGGTGAGAAATATGAGTGTGGAAAGTGTAAGAAGATTTTTTCTGGACAAAGGCATGGAGGATCCCATATTTGAGATGGAGGAAAGCACTGCTACGGTAGCTTTGGCGGCACAAGCCATAGGAGTACAGCCCGGCGAGATAGCAAAGACCTTGTCCTTCAAGCTTAAGGAAAGATATATACTGATTGTTACCAGGGGAGATGCCAAGATTGACAACAGAAAGTACAAGGACTATTTCGGTGAGAAGGCGAAGATGCTGGATGCAGAAGAAGTGGTTCAGGTTACTGGACATCCGGTAGGCGGAGTTTGCCCCTTTGGTCTAAACAATGACCTTGATATCTATTTGGATATTACCTTGAAGGATTTTGACAGGGTATATCCGGCAGCAGGTTCTAAAAACAGTGCCCTTGAGATTACGCCGGATAAGCTGCAGCAGCTGGTCAATGGAACTTGGACAGATGTTTGTCAAAGCTTAGGTGACAGATTGTAGGGGCAGTACCTCCGTGTCTGCCCGGACAACAAGCGTTATTCTCCAGCGACTAGAGACTCGTGACCCGTAACTAGGTTATATACAACTTAATATAAAATCTCTTATCCAGAGAGGCTGAGGGACTGGCCCTATGAAGCCCGACAACCGACATTTTTCATTAGAATGCACGGTGTCAATTCCTGCAGTAAGAAATTACTGAAAGATGAGAGAGGAACAAGGTATAGCTATAACTATATTTATTGCCTCTTTCATTAATTGAAAGAGGTTTTTTGTTTACAGTAAAACATAGAAGGGTGGTGATAAAAATGTATATAAGTCAAGAAAATCAAGGACTGTTGACTATATACATAGATATGCCGGCATTAAGTATTAAGATATTTATATAAACATAACTTGAATGAGGTGAATGCATGATTGAAATAAGGAATTTAAGCAAAAGCTTTATCGATAAAAACGGTAGGGTTGATGCACTAAAGAATATAAATCTCCAGATAGAAAAAGGAGATATATACGGAATAATAGGTCTGAGCGGTGCAGGCAAATCCACCCTCATCAGGTGTATCAACAGATTGGAGGAGCCTAGTGCCGGAAGCGTACTGATTGATGATAAAGACATTATGAAGCTGAACAATGAAGAAATTCTGAAAATCAGAAGAAGAATAGGGATGATTTTTCAAAGCTTTAACCTATTAAGCCGTAGAGATTGCAGCCAAAATGTAGCATTTCCTTTGGAGGTATCAAATTACAGTAAAGAGGAAATTAAGGCCAGAGTAAACGAGTTATTGGGATTGGTAGGATTAGAAGATAAAAGACATAGCTACCCAAGTCAGCTGAGCGGCGGACAAAAGCAAAGAGTAGCAATAGCCAGAGCATTGGCAGCAAAATCAGACATTTTGCTTTGCGACGAAGCTACTTCGGCATTGGACCCCAGCACAACTAAATCTATATTGGCTTTGCTGAAGGAAATCAACAAGGTCTTTGGGATTACAATAATTTTGATAACCCATCAAATGGAGGTTATCAAAGAGATATGCAACAAGGTTGCAGTAATTTCTGAGGGTGAGATAGTAGAACAGGGTACAACCTTTGAACTGTTCTCAAAACCCAGCCATGCCGTGACAAAAAGATTCTTAAGCGACAAAAGCCTGGAAGGGACTTTGAGCTATACTCCACAAAATAGCGGAGCGGAGCTGTACAAGCTGACCTTCCTGGAGGAGTCGGCACATAAGCCGGTGATTTCACAAATGGTTAAGAGAATGGATATTGAAGTAAATATAATTGCCGGTCATTTAAGCAGCGTACAGGGGAAATCCTATGGAAACCTTGTAATAGAAGTGTCAGGCGAAAGTAAGATTGTAGCGGAAGCCTTGGAGTATCTAAGAGAAAATAAAGTGTTTGTAGAGGTGTTAGCGGATTATGAAAGAGTTGAATAGTATATTGCTGAAGCTATTGGAGCTTATGCCCCAACCCCTTGCCGAAACCTTGTACATGGTGACGGCAGCAACAATATTTTCTGTGCTATTAGGTACTCCGCTGGGAATCGTAACAGCCATATCCGAAGAGCATCATATGTGGCCTCATAAGAATTTGAACAGGGTGCTCAACTTACTGATAAATATTACGCGGTCACTGCCCTTTATTATACTTATGATTGCAGTTTTCCCCTTGAGCAAGCTTTTGGTGGGCAGAAGAATTGGCACTACCGCAGCCATAGTTCCCCTGACAATAGCAGCTATACCTTTTGTGGCAAGGCTCGTTGAAAACTCAGTCAAAGAGCTTGCCTGGGGTATAATCGAAGCTGCGTTGTCAATGGGTGCAAATACCAGACAAATAATTTTCAAGGTGATTTTACCGGAGGCATTGCCTTCTATAGTGTCAGGAATTACCATGACAATCATTAACCTTATAGGCTATTCAGCTATGGCAGGAGCTATAGGCGGAGGCGGCTTGGGAGACTTAGCCATACGCTTTGGCTATCAAGGCTTCCAGGAGGATGTGCTGTTTGGCACTGTGGTTGTACTATTGTTAATAGTTCAATTGGTGCAATACTTGGGAGACAAAATTTATAAAAGATTAATAAAGTAGGGGACGACCTGCGTGTCGTCCCGGGAAACACACGATGGGATGAATTATAAGAGATATTATGAAATGAAAGAGGAGAGAATAAAATGAAAAAGATATTAGCATTGATACTAGCAATTTCAATTACTGTAATAGGCTTAGCAGCATGCAGCGCACAGCCTGCCGAGCAAACTGCCGGTGAAGCGCCTGCTGCATCAGAAACACCGTCAGCAACTGTAATAAAGGTAGGAGCAACTCCTATTCCTCACGCTGAACTGCTTAACTTCGTTAAGCCTATTTTGGAGAAGGAAAACATAAAGCTTGAAATAGTAGAATTCCAAGACTATGTACAACCAAACACTGCTTTGGCAGATAAGGAACTGGATGCAAACTTCTTCCAACACCAGCCTTACTTGGATAGCTTCAATAAGGAGAACAACCAAAACCTAATCAGTGCAGGTGCAGTACACGTTGAACCTTTAGGTCTTTACTCAAAGACAGTGAAGAATCTATCAGAACTTAAAGATGGCGCAATAATAGCAATACCTAACGACCCGTCCAATGCTTCAAGAGCCCTGCTACTGCTTCAATCAAACGGATTATTGAAGCTTAAGGACGGAGGAAGCATCACATCAACAGAAAAGGATATAGTAGAAAATCCTAAGAACCTTAAGATTGAATTGGCAGAAGCTGCTCAGCTTCCAAGAATATTGGAGGACGTGGATGCAGCAGTAATAAACACAAACTATGCTCTTCCTGCAAATTTGAATCCTTCTAAGGATGCACTAATTATTGAAGGCAAGGATTCACCATATGCCAACATAATTGTTGTAAGAAGCGGAGATGAGGCAAGACCTGAGCTGAAGAAGCTGGTAGAAGTACTAAACAGCGCAGAGGTTAAGCAATTCATCGAAGATAAATATCAAGGTGCTATAGTACCTGCATTCTAATCTGAAAATAGTAAAAATACCTGTCATTGCTACTGACAGGTATTTTTCTTTTTGCTTTTAACCGTGTATCAGTCCCGGCAAGCATCTTGCGCAGACATGAAGCTTTCTGCCCTTGAAATCAGTTGTAAATATTGGTCTTTCGTTTTCGCTGGCATTGCAATATTCACAGCTTTTTTCATCGCCGGCGGTGTTATTTGTATTGTTATTGTCCATGAATTTTCCTCCTGAAAAGATTATGAATTCTCATATATATAGTGCCCTTTTAATATGAAAAAATATTGGATATTAATATAAGTAATACCGTTTTTTAGCAGTAATAAATTTTTATGCCGTTACAGATATTACAGATATCAAGAAATGCTTGGAGGACCTCTATGGAAAAACATGTGAAGATTAGCGAACCCTATACTGTAGCTTTTAAGGTAAAAAAGAAAAGATGGAGCAGCTTATCTGCAGCATTGCTGAAAGCTTTTGCAATATCATTGCTGCTAGGCTTTGCATATGGTATATCAATATTTGTTCTTGGAACTAACATAGCGCTGTTCCCTATAATAGGAGTACTTGTTGTTTCATATGTATACAACAGCAATTATCAAGGAGAACAAATAAATATTTATGTAAGACCTGTACTTGGATTAATATGTGCTTTGCAGATTATAGTCGGCTTCCTGATATGTGAGCTTTTTTACAGCGAAATAGCTTTATATCCCATATATATTTACTTGATTGCAAGAGAGTATATCGGATATACTCTTGGAAACCCTGTTGACCAAGCGCTTCCGATATTTCTGTCTGTTGTATGCTTTGCCTATGGTGCTTTTCAGGACTATGCTTTCCGGCTTCAAAAAATTATAAAAAGGCCGTTTATGAGAAAGTGGGGAAGCTATTACTATAAGAAAGAAGGACATATAGTAAGTATATTTTTGATTGATCCCCTGCAATATGATGATAATGAGAAAAATAGGCTGATTGCCTACATAACCGAAGGCTGCTATATTGAAAAAAACAAAAACAAAATCAATGCCTTCTATCTCCCTAAGGAGAACATAGATGAGGCGAAAATAAGTATACAAAACGACAGCATAACAAAAATAAAAGATAATAACTACTATAAAATTGATTTGGGAAGCAACGGAACCTTGTACCGATACGCAGCTCCTTGCTCTTTAATAATGGACGACAAGCAAAATGTTCTTGTAATGGAAATTGAAATTTGACAATTATTTATAGAAATTGTCGCTGTTTCCAGTGTATTTTTGGGATAAATGCACATAATATATGGGTTTTACATTACAAAAACAAGTGAAAAGTGGGCAAACTAATTATGTCATGAAATATGACAATTTAATTGAGGGGTGATAATTTGAGGCATTCATTAGCAAAAAAGATAATATGCGGAGTTTTGGCTTGCGGTATGATGATGACATCAAGCGCAATGGTTTTCGGAGATGTTGACAGCAGTGTTGACAAAAACATGAGGTCTGCAACACTTGTAATGAAAATTTCAAATGCGCCAGTCTGCGGCCATCGGCATGAAGCCCTGAAAGATGTTGTAAATAAGCTGGTAGAGGAAGGCAAGCTCACAAGAGAAAAAGCAGATAAAATCATAAAATATGCAGAAGAAAAGGAACAAACAAAGGGTGAAGATAAACAGAAGCCAAGAGAGTATAAGAAGTTTCATCTTATAGAAAACCTGCAGAAGGATGGTATAATAAACGATATCGAAGCTGAAACAATAAGAAGCAAGTTCAGAGAAGTCAGAGATCAGATTTTTAATGAGAAGCTAAATAGAATGGTTCAAGAAGGAACAATAAATCAAGCTCAAGCAGATAAAATCAAGGTGTATTTTGAAAATGACCGAAAAGAGAAGCTGGAAAAGCTGAAGAATATGACTGATGAACAAAGACAGGCATATTTTAAAGAAAGAAAAAGAGGTCAAGGTGTTATAGATAAGTTAGTAAATGATGGCGTTATAACAAAGGAGCAGGCAAGAGAGCTTAAAATAGTCCTTCAGGGAGGACAAAAGGGACACAGCAGATAACGTCATATATCACAATAGTAAGTGATTCACATCACTTACTATTTTTTTATTCTTTTGTAAAATGAAAGCAAGAGAAAACTTGACAATTTTTAAGGAGAAATAATTATGGATAAATATCTGAATACAGCTATAAAAGCTGTAATTACTGAGTTCCCGAAGGTGGGAGCAATACTGAATGAGTACGGCATAGGCTGCGTAACCTGCGGAGTAGGAACCTGCCTGCTGAAGGATGTCATCGACATACACAATGTACCGAAGGCAGTCGAGCTTGAAATGATGAAGAAGATAGAAGCAGTAATCAATAATCTTGATGTAGAAGAGGATATTTCAAGCAATGAAGCAGCTATGCAGGTACCTAGAGAAATCAGTTATTCTGAGCCGATACAAAGACTGGTTGACGAGCATAAGCTGATATTGGAGCTTTTGGATTTAGTTCCGGTTTTATGCGACAAAATAAATGCTGATTTGGAAGGAAGCCGGGAGCTGGTAGCCCTCAGTGCAGACTTTATAAGACAGTTCGCAGACAAGTTCCATCACGCTAAAGAGGAGGATATTTTATTCGCCTATGCCAAAGGCAACAGTGACATAATCAATGTAATGCTGGAGGACCACAAGAAGGGCAGATACTATGCAAAGTCCATACTTCTGGGTCTTGATATGGAGGATGCTTCCTTCATTACGTACAGCTTGAAGCATTATAGGGAGTTATTATCGGAGCATATTAAGAAGGAAAATGAGATACTCTATCCATGGCTTGAGAAAGGTATGTCAGTCGAACAGCTGGATGAGCTGCAAAGAGAATTTGACAGAGCAGACAGTTCCTTTGAAAGTGACTTCTACAGTAAATGGGAGAGCTTTGTAAAAAAT
The DNA here is from genome assembly GCA_029238945.1 of Clostridia bacterium. Classification (GTDB taxonomy): domain Bacteria; phylum Bacillota; class Clostridia; order Lutisporales; family Lutisporaceae; genus GWB2-37-7. Next base: position 14,128 of record JAQZBM010000008.1, on the reverse strand, counting down.
ATATAGTTGCGCTGACTTCCCGGTTTTATATATAATATTAGCAAAATATACGAAAGAAGGCTTAATATGAATGACATTGATAACACACAGCAAAAGCGCACTATAGTTCCCGGCAAAAAATACAGGCATTTCAAAGGCAATGAATATCTGGTGCTGTATATCGCAAAGCATTCCGAAACTCTTGAGGAATATGTGGTTTATCAAGCCTTGTACGGAGAAAGAGGTGTTTGGGTAAGGCCTCTTGATATGTTTGCAGAACGAATTGAGAGAGACGGCAGAAGCTTTTTCAGGTTCGAGGAGTGTGAGTAATTTTATATTTTTCTTCTGATTTTACCTACAGCGTAAAGAAGGAAGGGCATTGCGAAACCGAAAAATACGCTGACATATATGAAGATGGCGGAGTTGAACACGTCTATCTCCAGTCTGTTTTGGGCAATACCCAGTGATGCAATATACATGAACACAAAAAAGATATTAATAAGGTTCTTTTGGTCCGAAAGCTTAAAAAGATGCTTCATAATATTCAATGTTACAATAGACAGAATTATAATTGACATGGAATCCGAGAGAAGCCACATTGCTATTACAAGAGACTCTATATTTTCAATCGTGTCCAAAATAGAGATTTGTTTTACAATTATGAGAAATGGGTTAGATGCTTTTGCTGCTACAAAGCTGCCCAGGATTCCAATACTCATAAGCAACAGTACCACTATCATAGTGAAGTATACAAGGGCTGCTTTGACGAGAATTTTTCCTATGCCTTTCTTATTAGCTATCTGGGGACTTACCATAAATATCAACAGTCCGAAGGAGAATAGATAAAGTGTGCCAAAGCTTGCCTTGAACATAGGGATTATATCATTGAAATATACCGGCAGTATAGCATCTGCTCTAATATTGGGCAGCAAGAAGACTGATACAAAGGTAAATAACAGAAGAAGAATAGGAGTTAAAAACTCTCCCATTCTGGCTATGGCAGTAGCACCTGAACGCAGCACAACTGATGTTACAATCAAGGTTACTACGATGAAAAATGTAACATTGATATTTGGAAATACCGTACTGATAAGCCTTTCTCCATGAAGACGGATATTGAAGGCCAGCAATAGCATTATCCATATCAAGTGAAGGAATATGACAAAGCTGCCTGCGAATTTTCCAAGGATATCATTGATTACCTCGAAGGTACTTTTATCTTTAGTCTTACTGAAAATCCTATGGAAGAAAAAAATATTAAGTCCTATGGGAATTACAGCCATAAAGGGCGATGCCCAGCCTGCTTCCTTTGCAACCTTGGCGGCAAAGGAAGGAAGAAATCTTATAGCAGGAGAAAAGCCTGTTATAATATAGAGCATCGCCAGCTGTCTAGTTGAGGCTTTATCCTTTGCTCCTGGATTTTGCTGCATATTTAGCGCTCCTTTTACTGTATTTGTAGCAATCGAAGGAAGAAACCCGATAAACTGGCGGTATAAACATTATTAGTGTAGTAATAACCATACAGTATGCTTCCCAGTGCTATGATTAAAAAACATACTATATCATTTTTCTGTTTGTTTTTAATCATTGCTCTAAGGTCGATGAAGCCAATGATTAATATTATTACAATAAGCTGGAGCATTAAATCACCTTTGTATTCTATTTAGTATTTACGGACTCAGTTATCAAGTAAGTTCTGTTGATTTTGGAGTCTACCTCCACGTTAAACTTAATTTCGGGGAAAAGCTCTCGCCATTTTTCTCTTAACTCATCCTTCATCATGGGATACTTGATGATGAAGGGTGATAACAGACCGAATATATCCATATCTTTTTCCAGGGCATAATGTATTACTTTCTCTACATTCTGTTTCACTTGTTTTTCCTGCTGCTTTTTCAGATAATCAAAGCTCTCAATAGTGAAGAGCTCTTCTTCAGACATTGTTTCAGATAAATTGGTGCTGAAATTTATGCTGATTGTACATTGAAGCCCGTTTTCATCTATAAAGGGTTTGATGGTTGTCTTGCTTTGCGCAATTTCTAAAGATACCTTTTTCTTGTCGGGAGCATCTACTAATATAACAGCTGACCGCATTCTGTTTTTTACCCAGTTCACTCCTCTAGACATATCTTCATCCAAGAATTCCACAAGCTTATCTTCTTTAAATATTGCATAGCCTTTCATTGCCATGTCATAGGGCCCTTGGGAAGGAAGCTCTCCGGGCTTGGAAGGCGCTATGGCAATGACAGGCAGGAAGGTAGCAATGTTTTCTTTGCCAAAAATAAACAAGGCTTCAGCAAGAGTGACTTTGTCCGATATTGAAATAGCATAGGAGTTATCCTCCATAAGCGACAATCTGTCTGCTAAGAAAATCTTAGCTTCGTTTACTTTGGTTATGAAGTCATTGGCTGTATGACCTTGTATGATATATATTTTTGCATTATACCTGAATTCCTGGTTTCTGCTTATGAAGTCAAGATAAGGCAGTATTCCTTCTCTAGCTGTATCTTCTCCGAAAATGATAAATTCAGTATGCCCGTAATGAGGCTTTCTATGAGCATATTCTCCCATCTTTCTCGCTGCTTCAAAGACTGTAGCTCCGTTTGAGACCAAAACATCAGAGGCTGCTGAACCGCCGCCCTGACCGGCGGTGTCTGTCATTGCTGTCTTTGTAACGATGGTATATAGTATTTTATTATCATCCGTCGAATCTATAGCTACTATTCTTGTATTAAAGATTCTATCAATCTCCGTTCTGCTGCGTACAAGCTGTGAACAGCCGGCAAATGTTAACATAAATATGGATAGAATACAAAGGGAGAAAAACCTTTTCATAATAGCCTCCACTATTTCATCCTTTGCTTATTTTTCGTTTTCAAGCTCTCAGGTCGGTTCTTCATCGTAGACAAAGGAAATCTGAACAGACTGTCTTGAAGCTGCAGCTTTTCATCGCCGATAAACGGACTCAAATACGGCACATTAAAGCTATCCATTCTACACCATTGATTAATTAACAGGAATAAGCCCATGGTAAGACCATACATGCCTATAATGCTTGATGCAATAGCCAGCAGGAATCTCCACAGCCGCAAGGCATTGCTAAGGTCCTGATTAGGCATAGTAAAGCTTGTAATGGCCGTAGTTGCAACAATTATTACTGTGGCAGGAGAAAGCAGCTTTGCCTCTACGGCAGCCTGGCCTACTACCAGAGCACCTACTATGGATACAGTTTGACCTATGGTCTGAGGCAGCCGCAAACCGGCTTCCACCAGAAGCTCGAAAGCAATCAGCATAAGCAGTACCTCTACAAACATAGGGAAGGGGACACCTACCTTGGATGCAACAATTGAAAAGGTCAGCTCTGTAGGTATCATCTCCTGATGGAAGGTTGTAATACTTATGTAAAATGCCGGCAGCAGCAAGGTTACAAACATTGAAGTAAATCTCACATAACGTATAAGTGAACTGATTAGGTAATGCTGTGAGTAATCCTCAGGAGCTTGAACAAACTGAAGCAGTGTTCCCGGAGCGATAAATGCAACTGGCAGACCGTCAATAATCAATCCGATTCTTCCTTCCAGCAGGTTAGCGCAGAATCTGTCCGGCCTCTCGGTATACATGATTTGGGGGAAAGGTGAATTTTTATTGTCTATTATGAATTCCTCTATAAAGCTGGCTGTTATTGCATGAGCTACAGAAATATCATTAACACGCCTTTTGACCTCTTGTACTAAGCTGTCATCTACGATATTTTTCATATAGCAAATGGCAATGGGAGTTTTTGACTGCTTCCCGACTATGGTTTCTTCAATGGCCAAATTAGGGGATTTTATCTTACGCCTGCAGGTGGCGGTATTGGAGCGGATGGTTTCGTTGAAGGCATCCTTAGCCCCCTTTATAACATTTTCGGATATGGGCTCGCTGACGGGTCTTTTGTCAAAGCCCTTGGTTTCAAAGGTGAAAGCAATTCTATGCTTGTCAAAAATTACAGCTGCGCTGCCTGTCAGAACGTCATTCAGCACATCGTTTATATTTGTACGCTTTTTGGCATTTGAATAATATACAGTGCCTTGTTCTATTATGCTTATGACGTCTGCTTCACTGCTGCATTTCGCGAATACATCTGCCTGCATAAGAGGTTTTAGTACATAATCACTTACAAGCTGAGTGCCTACCATCCCATCTATATAAACCATATAGGCTTCAAGCTTCTTATCGTTTACAATATTTATATTTCTATAAACAAAATCTGAGTAAGACCCGATTATTGACTGTATATTGCGAAAGGTTAGCTCTAGCTCGTTATAATCGAAGGTCTCCTCAAAAACTATATCCTCTGCATTTCTGCTGCTGTTCTTGTAGTTAAGCATTAATAAATCCTCCCGGAAGATTCTGAATTCACCTTATTAATACATTTTCTCCAGATTGCTTAAAAAATATTTCATTTATGGCATAATTCAAAGCTTTATAGCGGAGGCTTATTGGAAGTTATTTAGCATTAATAATAATCTTCAAACAGAACATAATAAATCCATAAAATATATTTATAGGAGAATAGTATGAAAAGATTTTTTGTATATTTATTGCTTATTATTCTGCTTTTTCTTTTCTGCAGCTGCAAACAACAAGAGACACCGCTTCCTGATGCCGCCAAAAATCCTAATATCCCTGCAGTGGATAAAATGATATTGGATCCCAAGGCATGGAAGGATAAATATCCTCTGGTGTACGAATCCTTCTTAAAAACCTCTATGCAGGAAGGCAAGGCAGAGGAAAATGAAAATTTGGGCGGACAGCATCCTATCGATTATCTGGAGAAAAACCCAAATATAGCAATACTCTACGAAGGAACGGGCTATGGTAAGGAGTTTTATGCAGCAAGGGGTCATTACTATGCCATGGAGGATGTAATAGGAACAGCGAGACCTAAGCCTGGGGCTTCATGTCTGGCATGCAAAACAGCTGAATACGAGAAGCTGATTGTTGAAAATGGTGCAAAAGTCTTTGCAGCGGACTTTCAGGATACAGCTCAAAATGTGGAGTTCGGAATTACCTGCTATAACTGTCACAGAAATACGCCGGGAGAAAAGGTGCAAATTACTTCGCCGCATTTTACTAAGGGCTTGGAGCTTTTAGCCTTTGAGCCAAAGGTGGGCACTCAAGCCTGTGCACAATGTCATGTGGAATATTACTTCGAGAAGGAGAGCCTGGAGCCTGTGCTGCCTTGGAAAAATGGCGTAGGAGTGGATGAGATAGAGGCATATTATGATGAAATGGGCTTTTATGATTGGGAGCATCCCAGAACAGGAACACAGCTTATAAAGGTGCAGCATCCTGAATTTGAAATGTTTACCGGCAGTGTACATGATTCAATGGGAGTTACCTGTATCAGCTGCCATATGCCAAAGCTGACTGAGAATGGTCAGGAATACAGGTCCCACTGGGCAAAAAGTCCGCTGAAGACTCCTGAGGAATCCTGCGGTCAGTGTCACAGGGAGGATTTGAAAAGTGTGGTTGCAAGTGCTCAAAGCACTCAAAAGGGAATAGATGCAAAGGAAGTGGAGGTCAGTGATAAACTGGTTAAGCTGACTAAGGACCTGACAGCAGCCATTGAGTCCCAAAAGCTGGATGACAAGACCTTGGAAAAGCTAAGAAGCCTCCATAGGAAAGCACAGTACCGATGGGATTTTGTGTTTGTTGAAAACAGCACAGGCTTCCATAACGAGGGAAAGGCATGGAATGCTTTAGAGGACGCACAGAAATATGCGGATGAGGCCCTTGGGATATTGGCGGGATTAAAATAAGCAGAATTTGGTCAGACTATGACCTGATATAGGTTATAGTCTTTTTTTAATAGCCGTAGCAAAGCAAATCCGGCTAAAAGCGAAGGACTCGATGTACGGAGCTTTTATTTTTGGGAGGATATATGAAAAGCAAGGGTGTTTTTAATAAACTGCGAATTCTTAAGTCTATGAAGCTTGGTATCTTTCTTTTGTCTGCCATCATGTTTCTTTCAGTGCTTGGCACTATACTTCCTCAGGGAAGAGAGCCTGCTTTCTATCTGAAGGATAATCCCGGTTTCATAGCTAGGCTTATACTTATACTAGGCTTTGACCACATCTATACTTCAAGGATTTTTGCGGTTCTTTTTTCTGCACTGGCTGTAAACATGCTTTTATGCAATACTGCACGCTTAGGCAGTATATTGAATAGGCTGCGAAAACGATTTGATATGGAGCATATGATGGAGAATGTGAGTTACTTAGGCTCATGGTTTTTGCATTTGGGCTTTATGCTGGTTGTGCTGTTCTATATATATGGTCAGGCTTCTTATTATTCACAGGAGCTGTATGGGGTAACTGGGGAAATTAGAAGTGTAGAAAACACTGATTTTAAAGTCAATATCAAGGATTTTAAAATCAATTATAGAGAGGACGGTTCAATTTCACAATACACTACTAAGCTGGATGTACTTGATAGCAATGACAAGCTTTTAATGAAAGGCAGCAGCAGCGTAAACAGTCCTATGCGCTGGAAGGGCTACAGCTTTTATCAGACCGGCACGGGCTGGGCAGCGGAGTGCAAAGCCTACAAGGATGACAGTCCTTTGGAGGCTGAAGTGCTCTATGAGGGACTTGCATATGATAATAGGCAAGAAAATATAGCCATTGTAATGACCAAGCTTTATCCGGATTTTGCTGCTGATGATAAGGGGCTTTACTCTTTGTCCGACAGGCTCGAAAATCCGGTATTTCTATACAGCATATATTACAGAGGTGATATTGTACGGATGAGTATCGCAAAGCCAGGAGAAAGCATCAAGTGGAATGAGTATAGCTTTGTGTTTGACAACCCTCAGCGATACACCTTTCTTAAGGTCAACAGAATGAAGGGACAGTTTGGCGCCGCCATGGGAGGGATGTTTATCGTATTTGGGCTTTTGCTGGTGTTTTACTTCAAGCCTGCTTACGACAATGAGCATGATAAGCTCAGCTCAATATGGGCATTAGAAAGAATAAAGGATGAGAAGGAGGAAGGAATGGATGTTAGATGAGAAGCAGAGCTTTTTAGCTGCGCTAATTTTGTACAGCTTGGCATCCCTAGCATATATCGTCTTGTTTATATCTAAGAACATGAAATATTCAAATTATGGCAGATGGTTAGTCAGGACAGGATTGGTTTTTCACACTCTTGCTCTTACGATGAGAACGGTTCAGACCAGCTATTTGCCCCTTACCAGCCAGTATGAATTTGCGTCCGGCTTTGCATGGGGCATATCGCTGTTCTTTGTGAGCTATGAGTGGAAGTATAAAATCAGAACCTTAGGAGTATTTGTCACACCCCTTATACTGATAATTACCTTTTATGCAGCATTACAGTCCTCTGAGCTAAAGCCTTTGATGCCTGCGCTGCAAAGTAAATGGCTGTTTGTACATGTAAGCACGGCTGTTTTCAGTTATGGGGCCTTTGCCATGGCCTGTGCAGTGTCCTTTATGTATTTAATTCGTGACAAACTGAAGGCTGAAAGCTTTCTAAGCATTCATATGCCGGAGCTCTGCACCTTGGACAGCATCAGCTACAAGGCTATCACCTTCGGATTCTTTATGCTGACAATTGTTATAGTTACAGGAGCCATTTGGGCTGAACGCGCCTGGGGGAGATATTGGCAGTGGGATCCTAAGGAGACGTGGAGCTTCATAACCTGGGTAATATATGCAATTTATCTGCATGTTAGATTGAAAAGAGGCTGGAAAAATAAAAGAGCAGCTTGGTATGCGATTATTGGATTCCTGTGCATATTATTCACTTATATTGGAGTGAATACGATATTGTCAGGCTACCATTCCTATGGACTGCTGTATATGCCGATATTTCAGCTCTACAGGATTATTTCATAGGCACCTTAAAATACCATATGCCAAAGAATGTGATTAGTATGAAGATGATATATGCCAGCAGCGGCTTTTTATGGTGAATTATGATGGATGGGAACATCAGGCAATAAAAGAATGCCGAATGCCATATTGACCAGCTGTTATGGTACTCAAATCTGCCTGTTACATAAAGCAATGCTTCTACACAACTATAAATAACGATATATTTTATGAAGTATAATAGGACTTTGACAGGCTTGCTGGGATAATTGCTAAGAAAAAGCAAAACTGTACAAGGCAGGAGTATAGCAGTATAAGTAAGCTCTGCTACAGTCTTGCTAAATAGAAGGTCCGGCTTTGCGTGCCAAAGAAAATAACCTGAGGAAGCTGCCAAAAAATTGTACACTAAGCTCATCATCGGCAGAAACAGCAGGGTAGTATGATATTTTTGCCAGTTCCGCCAATCAGACCATTTCCATGTAACTATGATTGTAAAGATATTTAGAGCTAAATGCATAACGAAAACCTCATGTAATGTGTAAATATAATACAACTGTGAAAAGAAGCGGAACGACACGGGGGTCGTTCCCAACAGGATGACAGTAGTGGGCCTTTCAACACAAAGACAAATAATCAGTGAGTTATTTTCTCCGCCCTTAGTCTCGGAAACATTATATTGTTTTCCAGATGTATATGCTTAAAAAGGTCAGCTTCCATTTCTTCCAGCTTTCTATAGGTCATATCAAAGGTGGTGCATGCATCCGGCGGTGTCTTATATTGCTCCGTTACATGCCTCAGCTCCTTTAGGATATCGCCGGCAGAAGTATGCTCATTTTCTATTTCGTTAATTAAAGATAAAGCCTTATCAAGGTTTTCCTGTGTAGGATTATGCTGATACTTTCGTATATAGGGAAATAAATCTCTCTCTTCCTTCTCAAGATGCTGTTCCAAATCAGCTTTCAAGCTGTGAAAAAGCTTATGAACCTTTGAAAGCACCTGACCATGATGCTCTCCATGCACCTCAAGTATTTTGCTGACAAGCTCCTTAAGTATAGGAAGCTGCTGATACAAATAGGCGTGATGAGTACGGATTATATAGTCTATCAGTTCATCGTAGGGAGCATTTTTCATATCTATTTCATCATTCAGCTTCTCTCGGTACTTATCATAAAGCTTATTTAGCTCATCAATAATTTTATCTTCATCAATATTCTGTTCTCTTAAGGCTTGAGATAAAGGTCTGTTTCCTCCACAGCAGAAATCAATGTTATGCTTCATAAAAATATCCATAGCCTTTGGAAATGCTGCTACTATATCGCCAACTTTATGTGATGCTTCAAACACGTGGCTCAAAAATATCCCTCCTTGTATATATATAATATTATATTTTGCATTTTTAACAGTTTCATGCGTATATGCTTCTGTACAACCTTTGAATTTGCCATATTCAGTATATTATCTACTCTCTTCGAGATAATAATATTGAAAATCTTTATTTTGAACTATTCACTATGAAAGGAGTTAGAGTTAATGACAGAAACAATATGGGAAAAAACAGAGGGACGTGTAAGCTATCACGACTCTGTTGAGGAAATGCTTACAAGAATCAGGGAAGACGGAATGACAAATGTGTTTGACCGTTGGGTGCAGCAGGAGAAGATACGCTGCAAATTCTGTCTTCAAGGCTTGAGCTGTCAGCTATGCTCTCACGGCCCATGCAGATGGAACGTGGAGAAGGGAATTGACAAGGGTGTATGCGGTATAGGACCCGATGCAAACGCAATGAGAAAGCTATTGATACAAAACACTTTGGGTGCAGGTACATACAGTCACCACGCATATGAGGCATTCAGAACCTTAAAAGCCATCGGTGAGGGCAGAACCACCTTTAAAATTAAGGATGAAAACAAGCTGAGATGGATGTGCGAAAAGCTTGGCATAGACACAAATCAGGACATCAATAAAATGGCTGTTCAACTGGCTGATTTGCTGGAGCAGCAGCAGAATATAGGTGTAGATGAAGAAAACCTTATGGTGGAAGCCTTTGCTCCCAAGAAAAGAAAAGAAGTATGGAAGAAGCTGCATATATATCCGGCAGGAACAGTTCACGAGGAGCAAAACTGTGTAGCCAGCAGCTTGACAAATGTAGACGGTGACCATGTATCCTTGGCAATCAAGGCTCTCCGACTGGGCTTAGCTACAATATACAACTCACAAATCGGTCTGGAAATGGTGCAGGACATAATATTTGGAACACCAATGCCTCATGAGGTTAATACAGACCTGGGCATAATAGATCCGGACTACATAAACATAGTATTCAACGGCCACCAGCCTTGGATTGGAGCCTTGACTATAGAGAAGCTCAGAAACCAGGAATATCAGCAAAGAGGAAGGGCAGCGGGAGCCAAAGGCATCAGAGTAATAGGCTCTATAGAAACCGGGCAGGAGCTTTTGCAAAGATACGAAATGGACGATGTGTTTGTCGGCTTGATGGGCAACTGGCTTGCAATTGAGCCTATGCTTGCTACAGGAGGCATAGATGTATTGGCAATGGAGGAGAACTGTTCACCTCCGGCAATTGACAGCTATGCGGAGAAATATCAGGTAGCCCTTGTCGCCATAAGTACAATAATAGGAGTTCCGCGCATACAAGAAAAGATTCCATATTATCCGTCTAATGCAGATGAAATGTCAGAGAGACTCATAGAGCTTGGTATCGAGAATTTCAAGAAGCGTCACGGCAAAATAAAACCAATGGTGCCGAAGAGAGTGCAAAAGGCTATAGCAGGCTTCTCTACAGAGGCTGTACTGAGTGCTCTGGGCAATAAGCTGGATCCCTTGGTAGAAGTGATTGCGGACGGCAAGATAAAGGGCGTAGTTGCATTGGCAAACTGCTCTACTCTGAGAAACGGTCCTCATGACTGGAATACTGTAAACCTTACAAAAGAGCTGATAAAGCGTGACATACTGGTTGCAGCAGGCGGCTGCGGAAACCACGGTCTGGAGGTAGCCGGACTTGCCAGCCTGGAGGCTGCTGATATGGCAGGCGAAGGCTTGAAGGCAGTATGCAATCTGCTTAAGATTCCTCCGGTATTAAGCTTTGGTACCTGCACAGACACAGGAAGAATATCCATGCTGGTTACAGCTCTGGCTGACCATCTTGATGTAGATATTCCTGACCTCCCCATAGCTGTTACAGCGCCGGAATGGATGGAGCAGAAAGCAACAATCGACGGCATATTCGCAGTGGCTTATGGTGCATACACTCACCTGTCACCGGTTCCGTTCCTGACAGGGGCGCCAAATCTGGTTAAGCTTTTGACTGAGGATGTAGAAGGCTTGACAGGGGGCAAGGTTATCCTGGGGGATGACCCGAAAGAAGCAGCAGATCAGATTGAAGCTCACATCATAGCATGCCGTAAGAAGCTTGGATTAAAGGTTTAAAAAAACGCCGTAAGGCGTTTTTTTATTTACCAATAAAGAAAAAATATCTATAAAAGCTATTGCTAAAATAAAATATAGTTAGTATACTAATTATATTGATTCGTATGGTTAGTGTGCTAACTATTTGCTGGGAGGAGAAATTTATGGACTATAATAATAACTTAGGACATTTACTATCTAAGGCAGCGCGTATGACGAAGTGTGATTTCAGCAACAGGCTTTCACAATATGAGATAACTCCGGCGCAGTGGGGCGTTTTGAAGGATATATCAATACAAGAAGCACTTTGCATCAGCGAAGAAGAAAAAATGCATATACTCACACCGGCAGCTATTGCGGACAGAATTCATGCAGACAGACCGACTATCTCAGGTGTCATCGACAGATTGGTCAAGCAGCAGCTGGTTAACAGGATTTCAAATCCAAAGGACAGACGTTCACAGGTGATATTGCTGACAGACAAAGCGAGAACGATAATACCTGAGCTTGAGGCTTTGAGTGATTTAACTGCACAGTATGCGGTAGAGGGCTTCAGTGAGGATGAAGTTAAGCAATTTGAGGATTTTCTTCAAAGAGTAATAAAAAATTTTAAATAGTTCATTTAAACTATAAGAAGTATCAGTTCGAAGGGAGAAATTATTTTGGATAATTCAAAACAATTAGGAGAACAAAGTGTAACCAAGCTGTTAGTAAAGTTCTCTATACCGGCAATAATAGGTATGCTGGTCAATTCGCTTTACAACATTGTTGATAGAATTTTTATTGGTAACGGAGTAGGCTCCATGGGTATTGCCGGAGCTGCCATTGGGTTCCCCATAATGTTGATACTTATGGCATTTTCAATGTTAATAGGTATAGGAGCAAACTCTCTGGTAGCTATCAGACTTGGAGAACAGAAAAAAGATGAGGCTGAGCAGATAATGGGCAATGCTCTGGTGCTCTTAATAATATCCTCGGTCATTATTTCAGCGTTGGGCTTAGTATTAATGAACCCTTTGCTGAAGCTTTTCGGAGCAAGCGAAGCAGTTCTTCCCTATGCCAGAGAATATCTGAGCATAATACTTTGGGGCGCTGTATTTCAATCTGTAGGCATGGGTATGAATAACTTCATTCGTTCAGAGGGAAATCCGAGGATAGCTATGCTTTCTATGCTTATAGGCGCTATCTTAAATATTATTTTGGATTACGTATTTATATTTATATTTGGATGGGGCATAGCAGGGGCTGCTTATGCTACTATACTTTCACAGGCTGTATCAGCTGCCTGGGTGCTTTACCATTTCCTTGGAGGTAATAGCGTGCTCAAGCTGCATACGAAAAACTACAGACTTAAAATTGGTATTGTCGGTAAGATTATAGCTATAGGAGCAGCACCCTTTCTGATGCAGTTAGCTGCCAGTATCTTGAATGCTATAATGAATAAAAGTCTTAACATATACGGCGGTGATATAGCTATCTCAGGTATGAGTGCCGTTTCCAGCATAACCATGGTGTTTTTGATGCCTATATTTGGTATTAACCAAGGGGCTCAGCCTATTATCGGCTACAACTACGGCGCAAGAAAGTACGATAGAGTAAAGAAGACTCTTAAGCTTGCCATATTGTCAGCTACTGTACTGGTAATTATCGGCTTTATTATTACCAGATTATTTCCGGAGCAGCTAATAGCATTATTCAATAGAGAAGATACAGAGCTTATAGAGTTTGGAGCATATGCACTTAAGATTTTCCTAACCTTTATGCCTATAATCGGCTTCCAAATAGTATCGGCAAACTATTTCCAGGCAGTAGGCAAACCAATGCAGGCCGGATTGCTAAGCTTATCTAGACAAGTACTGCTATTGATACCTGCAATGCTTATACTTCCAAGATTCTATGGACTTGATGGGGTACTATATGCAGGTCCTCTTGCTGATTTGGTATCCTCTGTGGTTACAGGGATATTCCTTTTCTATGAGCTGAGGCATTTGGATGCGAAGCATCAGGAAACAAAACTGGCGGACGAGATACTATAGCAGACTATACAGCTATATATAACGTACTAAATAATTTACAGCTGTCTATGCAGTCATTGTTATGAAAGTCGTTAATATCCCCGTTGTCATCCTGAGGGAGGAACGACAATCGTGAGGCTTTCAGAAGTATATTGTAAAATCTTTAGTAAGAAATGTATAGATAAAATAGCAAAGCAGGAGAGCACTATTAATTTGGTGCTCTCCTGCTTTAATTATTGGCCATTTGCATAAGTTTGGCAGAAAACAGGATAATAAACAATAGTAAATTTATTTATAAATAGGTGGATTATGGCTGATTATGTAAAAAGCAACTTGATAGAACTGAAAAAGATATTTGGTCAAGATGAAACGGTTATTTTCAGGGAATTTAATGCAAGGCAAAATTCCTCTATACATTACTGCGTCGTTTTTGTTGATCATTTAGTAAATGCAGACCAAATACAGAACCAGATAATAGCACCTTTAATGCAGACACAAATCAGCGAACCTATGGAGAACTGGAGGATGCTGGATTTCATATCCAAGGAAGTCATAACAATCTCCAGCTTAACTCAGGAAAGCGAGCTGAACAAGATTGTTGAGCTGATACTGGCAGGCAATACTGCATTGTTTATTAATGATTTTTACAATGCCCTTATTCTCAGCACCACTCAATGGACTGACAGAGCCGTTGATGAGCCCTCTTCGGAGAAAACCCTGTTTGGACCAAGAGAGGGTTTTACAGAGAACATCGATACCAACCTTTCTTTAATAAGAAGGAGGCTTCGAACCTCAAGCCTGAAGCTGGAGTTTATGCAATTCGGCATAGAGACA
>JAQZBM010000180.1 GCA_029238945.1 Clostridia bacterium | reverse complement strand
AGAGCTCTTCGACTGTAGCTGATATTTCTTCGCTGGTGGCACTTAAGTCTGAGGTGCTGGTCACTACTTCGCCAATCAAATTCTTGATGTTTTCTACCGATTTATTCAGGGAAGCTGCCAAGCTTCCGATTTCATCCCGGGATTTTATATTTATAGTATGGGTTAAGTCTCCCTGTCCAAGCTTCTCTGCAAATATTACAACCTTCTTCAGACGCCTTGTAATTGAGGCTGATATGAAGAAGCCTAAGAATAAAGCCAGTGCAACGGCTACCCCCAGTATAGCAGTCATTATCCTGGATGAATTCTGAAACAGGGCTTGGTTATTATCGTTTGCAGCCTTTGCATCAGCGGTTTCCATTTCTATCAGCTTATCGATGGATTCCTTAAGCTCATCTGTAGCGCCGTTTATTATTTTACCCTGTACCGCCGCCTGCTCATAGTTTCCATCCTCCATCAGGGTGACCGCTTTATCCACTGTCATCCTATAGATAAGCAAGTCGGACTTTAGTTTCTTCACAATCTGTTTTTTCTCAGTAGAAAGTTCTGTTGCTTCGTATGCCTTTAAATATCCGTCGTTTAACGTTCTCAACTCTTTAATTCTGCCAGAAGAGCTTTTTACATCCGCCGAAACCTTCAAATCTACCAGATTAGTCACTTCAAAACGAATATTCAGAGTGTTGTTATAAAACTCCTGCAGCTCTACAAGGGACTGAAGATTGACGTTATATATCTGTGTTGCGTTTGAATTCATTTTACTCATATTGTTAAGACCTAAAGCACCTATTGCCAGAACAAAGAGTGAGACGAGAACAAAGCCTGATATCAATCTGACTGACATTTTAATTTGTATTTTTCCTCTGGGCTTGCGCTCCTTTTTTGCCGGCGTTTTGGCTTTTCCAGAAAATCTCATATAACTCTCCCCCTTAAAATTAATAAACATATGCTAATAGATTTGCGTATTGCTCAATATATAAAAATATAATCCTACGGTATAAATATACGATACGGATTATACATGCGCGAACTGAAATTGTCGGAATAATTAGAATAATGACGATTATAGCATAAATATAGAAAACAAACAAGTAATTGGATTATATTTAACAATTTTCCATAGGGGATGAAGCGGTAAAAGAAAAGGACATATTATTACTGTTTATGCATCAGCAATAATATGTCCCTGGTTATTATGCACCTATAATTTCTCTCATGCAAGCTATTGTATAGTCAATATCTTCTTTTGTAACATCGTTGTTTGTTACAAATCTCCATTCTCCCTTTGAAGCACTATTGACCTTTATTCCCTTGTCATAGAGTCCCTTTACCAGCATGCAATCTGAAATCTTCTCATTCTCTAGTCTGAAGAATACCATATTTATATCAACAGCATCCATATCCACTTTTACGCCAGGGATTTCAGATAATCTATCTGCCATGTACTTTGCGTTATCGTGGTCTATATGGAGCCTCTTTGTCATTTCCTTCAAGGCTATAAGACCTGCGGCCGCAAGTATACCGGATTGTCTCATGCCGCCTCCTAAGAGCTTGCGGTTCTTCTTAGCTCTGTCTATGAAGCTTTTACTGCCGGCAAGAATTGAACCGACAGGTGCACATAAACCCTTGGAAAGACAGAACATTACTGAATCTGTATAGGCTGTTATTTCCTCAGCTTCTACATTCAATTTTGCTGCTGCATTAAACAGTCTTGCACCGTCTAGGTGTACAGCTAAGTTGTTTTTCTTAGCTACGTTATATATAGCTCTCATTGTTTCAAGGGGAACTACCCTGCCGTTGGAGAGAGCGTTTTCCATACACACAAGAGTTGTCTCAGGATGATGTATGTCTTCTTCTCTGATTGCAGCCTCTACATCCTCAGGCCTCATGATGCCGTTTATTCCTTTGATTGTTCTCAGGCTAACCCCTGATATTACAGATGCAGCACCAACCTCGTGCACTACTATATGAGAGTTCTCTTCCAATATCACTTCGTCGCCTCTTCTGGTATGAGTCATAACTGCTAATTGGTTTCCCATAGTTCCGCTGGGGACAAATATAGCGGCTTCCTTGCCCGCCATTTTCGCTGCTAGAGTCTCAAGCTCAGCAACAGTAGGATCGTCCCCATATACATCATCTCCAACAATTGCTTCTGCCATTGCTTTTCTCATCTCGGCAGTAGGCATTGTAACGGTATCGCTTCTTAAATCAATGTACATCAAACCTTTTACCTCCCTGAATGTTATATATCTAAAGATTATTATACAATACAGACTAAAAAAAGTCATATAAATGAATAAGGTTAATAAAGTATAGTGTACAGCTTTAGGATACCGGTATATGATTTCCGCAGCATCGGTTATGAATTTGTAATTTATGGGGGAGAGTGAAATGAAGCTTCTGGTTGTGAAAAGAACCTTTTTACTATTTATAGGGATAATAATACTGCTGGTTTTTATTTTTTCTGCAGGCTATGCCTTTAATCCTATTGTAAATACCTTTAAGAACAGCATAGAGTATCAGAAGGCGGAAAAACAGGTGCTTAAGAAATATCAAGCCTTGGATAATAAATTTGAATTCATGCTTCCTGCTGACTGGACTACTATGGAGGAAGCCTTCAACGGAGGAGAGATTATATATCATCTTTCATTTATGTCAAATGACAAAACGGTTCATGGCTTTGTACAGATATGGGATATTGATAAGCCTCTGAAGCAGTTTATAGACGAGTCAAAGAAGGCTGCTGCCGGAGTTGTTGACTTTAAGTATTACAGGGTCAAGGAGCTTCAAACCAATGCAAAAAAAGGCTATCTGCTTGATTACAGCAGACGAACCAACCAAGACAAGTACATAAAAGCCTATGAGGCGTTTATTGAAGGCAGCAACGGAAGAATCTACAGAGTCAGCTTTTTCGTGGATGAGAGTAATTGGAAGCAGCAGTATCTGATATTGTTCAACAGGATTATAAGGTCCTTTGAAATCAGAAATTGAATAGCAGCTTATGAGGATATATTTCCTGGGAAATTGCGACAAATATCGTCAAACTTCGACTATAAATCCATATAAAAATAACAGGAGTGGAATTTCACTCCTGTTATTTTTCTTTTAAGTCTAAGACCGGTACGTTTACTTTTGTTCTGGTTTCAAGCATTGTTATATCGGCGTTTCCTTTATTGGAATCTAAGCCTTCAATCCAAACAGGGTTACCCTCATAGAAAACATCGATATTGTTTGCTGAATTTATGATTTCCTGAGCACGCTTTAGCTCCATTATAACAACTCCTTTCCTTTCTATCCTTATTATCCTTTTGCTGCAGAATTATATGCATGCAAAATCCAAGTATGAAATATGTGAAAGTAGTGTAAAATTATTATAATATACCGAAAGTTGTAGACATTTTAAGAGCATGTTATATAATACTAATGTGATAAAATATGGATTGCAAGAAGAATCAAGGATAAATAGGAGATATCTATGAGAAAGATTGAATTAACAGCACCCTGTAATTTTGCATTGGAAGCTGTGCTGGCTCGGGAGATAAGAAACCTGGGCTATGAGACAACGGAGGTCTTAGACGGACGGGTCAGCTTTGAAACAGATGAGTATGGAATATGCATGTCAAATCTGTGGCTGCGCACTGCTGAAAGAATATTGCTGAAGGTAGGAGAATTTCACGCGGAGACTTATGAGGAGCTTTTCCAAAATACAAAGAAGCTGCCTTGGCACAGCTGGATACCCAGAGATGCAGAGTTCCCCGTTGCTAAGGCATCCTCAATAAAGTCCAAGCTTTTCAGCACCTCGGACATCCAGGCTGTAGTGAAAAAGGCTGTGGTGGAAAGCATGAAGCAGAAGTATAAGCTGGACTGGTTCCCGGAGAAGGGAGCAAAGTACCCTATTCATGTGTTTTTAAATAAGGATAAGGTTGTATTGTATATTGATACTTCAGGTTATGCACTGCACAAAAGAGGGTACAGAGAGCTTGCAAACGAAGCACCCATAAAGGAAACTTTGGCTGCGGCAATGGTATTGCTTACTCCCTGGAGAGAGGATCGGCTGATGATTGACCCCTTCTGCGGTTCAGGTACAATACTTATTGAAGCGGCTATGATAGGTATGAACATTGCTCCGGGGCTGAGCAGGGATTTCATGGCAGAAAAATGGGATCTGACACCAAAGGAGCTTTGGGATAAGGCAAGGATAGAAGCGAGAGGGAAAATAAGAACCGATATCAAGCTGATGCTGCAGGGCTACGACATTGATGAAAGATCACTTAGGGTGGCCCGGGCCAATGCAAGGCTTGCAGGAGTAGAGGAAAATATACATTTCCAGAAAAGAGACGTACGGGAGCTAAGCAGTGCAGACAAATACGGCTTCATAGTCACTAACCCGCCCTATGGGGAGCGGATGCAGGATTTGAAGTCAGTAGAGCTGCTTTATAAGGATATGGGCAAGGCGTTTTCAAAGCTTGATACCTGGTCCTTCTACATAATAACCGCCCATGAGGGCTTTGAAAAGCTCTTCGGAAGAAGAGCGGATAAGAAACGAAAGCTGTATAACGGAATGCTGAAGACTGACTTCTATCAATTCTTCGGACCGAAACCCCCAAGCAGAGCGAAAGAGCTGCCGGAAGAATAGTAAATAATATATAACAAAAAATCCTCCTTGTCAGAGAAGCAAGGAGGATTTTTTACTAAGTGGAAGAATAAGGTATAATATTGCAACAATAGTTTACATCTATGGTAAAATAAAACAAAAAAAGTCCGTGTGAAAGTAAGCTGATATTGCATTTTGAAGGAGGAGGGATAATATGCTGCAAATTCCAATAAAACATGATGATTCGCGGAGCTGTGTAGATGATATTGTTGTAGCAATTGCTGATTGGTATGGGTGTGATTATCAATTGATGTTCTCTGAGTCTTGGGAGTTTGAATTTACAGCAGGAAGTATTATTTTACCTAGAGAAGACAAAAGATACGATTTGATTGGTAAATATCACAGATTGAAAATGACATTTCACGATGCTGAAAATGCTGAGCAATTGATCCAAAAAATAATGGATGAATTAAAGGAAGGAAGACCAATAGCGATTTATATTGATACGTTTTGGTGTCCTTGGTATGTTGGGAAGTTTCAGGAAGTCCACTCTGATCACTTTTGCATCGTATTGGGCTATGATGAGGAAAAGGGAGCTTTTTACTGCATTGATGGTCAAATGTCAACTACACCTGTTGAACTTCCTGTTCAAATGCTAAAGGAAGGCTATGATAATTATATAGCTTTTAGGTTGACAGAAGATAATGAGCCTGAATGGGACTGGCAGGAAATTATCATGAAAGCAGTTGACAGCATCGGTTTACAAAATAAAGACAATAATATGTTCTCCAGTATGACAGATTTCGCAAGCTATTTGAATGAAGGGTTCAATATGAGCAATGAGATTCACGGCTATGAAAACGAACCGTCACTTGCACCCATATTTCAACAGCTTAAAAAGGTAAACAGAGGAAGAAAACAATTTGCCATAGCCTTAGGATACATTGCGGAGAAAAAGGGTATTGATGAATTGCAGGTAATCTCTGATAGGCTGAACAAAGCAGGAGATATTTGGATTTCAATTTATGGAATGCTGATTAAGAGCTTATATATTGACAATCCAAAGCAGATTACAGGCAGAATATCAAAGAAGGTAATGGAAATATCAGACATAGAGAGGTCTATAGCAGAAGACTTAGTAAAGATAAGCAGTGGGGCATATGCTGAAGACACTGATTCTTCATCGCAAGAAAGCCTCTATAGCTCTGATTTTTTGCTTTCTGACTACTGCTATGTAAATCTTGACAAGCATTTCAACAATCAAGGCTTCAGCAAGGACTTGACGCCGGCTTGTAAAGCTGAGTTCTCCAACATAGGAAAATACTTCATAGATGACGGCCTTTCTGAAAAAAGAGAATGGGCTGTCGAATATATGAAATTTAGA
>JAQZBM010000179.1 GCA_029238945.1 Clostridia bacterium | reverse complement strand
TATCTTTACAAGTAATTTAATAGATAAAAAAGGCTTCAAGTGAAAACCATTTAATTAACGAAGCCTTTTATGATACTCGCTTAGGTCACATGCACATTAAGGTGGATTAGATGTTCCTGCTCGTAATAAAAAAATAGACCCGGAAGGTCTATTTGTTTTATCTAAGCGTTTAATTGCTTCTTAGCAGTTTCAACAAGCTTTGTAAAGCCAGCTGCATCATTTATTGCCATTTCAGAAAGCATCTTTCTGTTGATTTCAATACCTGATTTCTTTAAACCGTTTATAAGCTTGCTGTATGAGATGCCGTTAGTTCTTGCCGCTGCATTTATTCTTGCTATCCAAAGCTTTCTGAAATCTCTCTTTCTAAGCTTTCTGCCGATATATGCAAATCTCAATGCTCTTATAACAGTTTCATTTGCTGCTCTATACTTCTTGCTTCTTGCTCCGTAGTAGCCTTTAGCAAGCTTCATTATTTTTCTACGCTTTTTGTGTGCATTAACTGCTCTTTTTACTCTTGCCATTTTACGCTGCCTCCCTGTATCTTATTTATATGGTAATAATCTTCTAATGATTTTTGCTTCTGTAGCACTTGCATATGCGCCTTTTCTAAGCTTTCTAGTTCTCTTTGTTGTCTTCTTTGTAAGTATGTGAGACTTGTATGCACAACCTCTTTTTACCTTACCAGTCTTTGTGAAGCTAAATCTTTTAGCTGATGCCCTATGAGATTTTTGTTTAGGCATTATGAATTCACTCCTTTAGTATGTTTTATAAATTATTGTTTTGGTGCTAATATCATCGTCATGTTCTTGCCCTCAAGCTTTGCTGGCTTTTCAACCACACAGACATCCTTAACGATTTCAACAAATCTGTTCAATGCTTGATTTCCAAAACTTGCGTGATCCACTTCTCTACCTCTGAATCGAATCGTAACCTTAACCTTATCTCCGTCTTGAAGGAATTTCATGGCATTTTTCGCTTTCACGTTCATGTCATGTTCTTCAATATTTGGAGTAAAGCGTATTTCTTTAAGATTAGTGACCTTTTGGTTCTTTCTTGCTTCCTTATCCTTCTTGCTTTGCTCAAATCTGAACTTTCCATAGTCCATGATTCTGCATACAGGCGGTTTTGCTTGTGGTGCGATTTTCACCAAATCAAGCTGTCTTTCTGAAGCAAGTTCCAAAGCCTGTCTTGAAGTCATTATGCCAAGCTGTTCGCCATTGGAATCTGTTACTCTGACTTCTCTGTCTCTAATTTCCTCGTTAATTTGAAGTTCTTGTTTGCTGCTTATACGTATCACCTCCGTAAAAAAATAGGCAGGTAGATAAATCCACCTGCCATAAATAGCTATAATAAGATATATATACCTTAACGACAATATCGTAAGGTGAGAAGTGGATCTTCTACTTAACAATCATTATTTCAATATTAAATTGTATGTAGTAATACAACACAAATAATAATACTATATCTATTAATATTTGTCAATAAAATGTTTTTTATATTATTTTATTAAACGTAAAACTATTTTATCAGTTCTGCAATAGCCTCTGCGTATATCTTTGTACACTTAATCAAATCATCGACGCTGATATATTCATCCTTTTGGTGAGCTAGCTCCGGTTTGCCAGGGAACAATGGACCGAAGGCTACAGCATTTTTGATTGCTCTTGCATATGTACCTCCGCCGATTGATATCAGTGTTGCCTCCTCCTTTGTGATCCTTTCATAAACAGCTTTTAGCTTTTGCACCAAAGGATTATCCGCCGGCACATAAAGCGGCTCCAAAACTGACAATTTCTTATATTCAATCTCAGCCTCTTTAACCTTACTGTCTATTATAGCATAAACATCCTTCCAAGTTTTTGTTACTGGATATCTTATATTTACAGTAGCCTTAGCTTCAGTTTCAGTCAACTGGAATACTCCAAGATTAAATACCAGTTTTCCGGAGGCCTCATCCTCCATATAAAGACCGAAGGATTTTCCGTCTGTCTCCATACCTATACTGCCGTCGATAAATTTGACAAATGCTGCAGCCTCGTCTTCGCATAGAGGTAAGCTGCTTAAAAATCTAATCAGCTGAGTTATAGCATTTACACCTTTTTCCGGTGTGCTTCCATGAGCTGATATGCCATAGGATTTCACAAGGCAGCTTGCAGCTTTAAACTCAAGCCTTATGTCTGCGTTCAGCTTTTCCTTCATAGTATCTGCTGCCCTCAGAAGACTGTCTTTGAAGCTCTTCTGGATTTCAAGCTCACATTCGCAGTACTCAGGCACCATGTTAGGTCTGCTTCCGCCTTTTATGTATTTAATTTTCAAGTCTGTACAAGCTTCTGCTTTTGCTGCTTTAAATTTTTTGCCTATTTCAAAAACTGCAATCCCTTTTTCACTGTTAATTATCGGAAAATCTGCATCCGGTGAGAAACCGCAGCTTGGTATTTCTTCTTGCTTAAAGTAGTTCTTCATACAAGCCCAGCGGCCGGTTTCTTCGTCGCAGCCAAAAATTATTCTGACTCTCTTATTGAATGTATCTCCGGCTTCCTTTACTGCCTTCAAGGCATACATTGCCGCCGCTGCAGGCCCCTTATCATCTCCCGAGCCTCTCCCGTATAGCTTGCCGTCTACTATTTTTCCTTCGTAAGGGTCAACTGACCATCCGCTTCCTTCCGGCACAACGTCTAAGTGAACCAGAATACCAACAATCTCCTCACCCTGTCCGTATTCTGCGTGACCTGCATATCCATCAACATTAGCTGTTTTGAAGCCCATTTCCTCACATATTGCAAGGGTTCTGTCCAGGCAGTCTCTGATTGGTCTTCCAAAAGGAGCTCCAGGCTCCGGCTGCCCTTCTACACTTTTGTAGCTTATAAGCTCCTGTGTAGTTTTAATAATGTCATCCCTCATAGAATCTATCGCAGTTTCAAATCGCATATTTCATGTCCCTCCTTCAAATATATTTTATTAACTTTTATTATTCTATTCATAATAAAAAAGTCCTTTTAAGGGTCTATAATTTGCAAAATTGCGAATTGCAGACCCTTGGAAGGATTGTTGCTTTATGCTTCATACTAATTTATGATTTAAAATATTCCTTTCTATCTCTGGCTTATCTTCTTTCTTAATTAAGATAATACAGCTTCTTGCTGCCCTGTATTTTAGTTTCCAGCTTACCTTGCTTAATCATATTTTCAATAATGAAATCGATAAATTGGTCAGGATTGGTAACCTCTAACTTTTTTCTGCTCCATATTACTGAAGCTTGGACACCTTTTATACACTTTTTTAGTTCAGCTCCCGAAGCCCCATTATTTACTTTCAGATAATCAAGTATTTTTCTGGAGCATTTCTTATACAATCTGCTTGTCAACTCATAAGGAAGTGTCTTATCCTTTATATAGCCTGCATATATCAAAAGCATTGTTATTCCTGCTGTCAGCAATACATATATAACATATTTCATCTATATCACTCCAGTGTTATAAATTTATTATCTCTTAATATCTTTATATATTGAACAAGTCTTTCGATTACAGGGTTTACCTTTTCTCCAAAGCGGTTTTCCATTTGCTGCGATATATCAAAAACAGTATTGCTGCCGTCACACTTACTCCAAACGAAGGAGCCAACTTCATCCAGTTTAACCTTGTTAGCCTTGGGTCTTTTAAATACTTTTTGTACAAATCTGTCTATCTTACTTGTCCTTTCAATCACTAATACTATGCTTTCGCTATCTTCCCATGTGATGTTAGTATTTCTCTGAGGCTTCATTTCCATCAGGTTATCATTTGCCATAATATATCCTCCATAAGAAAATCCTAGGTTTACAATATAATAAATTTCATATGCTCTAAATAACTATCATGAACACTTAAAGATTATATAAAGAAGGGGAGTTATCCTCCCCTTCTTTATATATTGTTAAGCTGAAATGTTTTTACTGCTGCTGCGCTGCTTCTTTCTGTAAACTACATAAACAAGAGAAGCCGCTACTGCAAGAAATACAATCAAAGCGCCAACTTGACCTAATGGAGAATTTTCGAACTTGAATATGTTAATGCTTGCAGCTGTTAAGCCTGCCATAATAACCCCCATTAAGCCTTCACCTGCGATTAAGCCTGATGAGAACAGTATGCCGGTTTCAACCTTATCTTTAACTTCTTCTTCATTCTTTGAAGTTCTGTCAACTAAACCTCTGATTAAGCCGCCAACCATTATCGGTGTTGATAAGTGAATTGGCAGATACAGACCTATAGCAACAGGAAGAGATGATACTCCAAGAAGTTCAAATACAACAGCTGAAGCCGCTCCCATGAATACTAAGTCCCATGGAAGATTGCCGTTCATGATGCCTTCAATAACGAGCTTCATCAATGTTGCTTGTGGTGCGCCAAGTTCTGCTGAACCAAATGTGTATGCATTGTTAAGCATTATCATTATGAAACCGATTACTACTGCGGCTGCAGCTACACCGATTATCTCACCAAGCTGTTGTCTGTATGGAGAAGCTCCAACCAGATAACCGGTCTTCAAGTCCTGAGATGTATCACCGGCTATAGCAGCTGCAGTACAAATTACTGCACCTACCAGCAGAGCGGAAACCATGCCCTCTGTACCTGAATAACCGACTGCCTTCATAATTATTGTAGTAATCAAAAGTGTAGCTATAGTCATACCCGATACAGGGTTTGATGAGCTTCCTACAAGACCAACTATTCTTGAGGAAACTGTTACGAAGAAGAAACCGAATATAGCAATTAATATTGCTCCAAGTATTCCAACAGGGATTTGTGGAAGCACAGCTATCAATACAACAAGAACTACAACTCCTGCAATAATCCACATAACATTGATATCTTTATCTGTTCTCTCTACTGCTCCCTCAGACTTAACTCCGAAGCCCTTCAATGCATCTCTGAAGGATGAGATAATAGTCGGAAGTGCTTTTACCAAGCTGATAATACCACCTGTAGCAACTGCACCTGCACCTATGTATCTTATGTATCTGCTCCAGATTCCCCAATATCCAAGCTCAACAATAGTGTTGGGTGATGGGAAGATTAGAGTCGGGTTCGCTTCACCAAATAGAGTAATCATAGGGATGAAGCCTAACCAGCCAAGTATAGCTCCAGCCAGCATGTATGCAGAAATTTTAGGTCCGATAATGAAACCAACACCAAGCAATGCAGGAAGAACATCTGCACCTACTGCTGCTCCCTTAAATTTTGGTATTTGCCACTCAATTTCTGTTGGGAAAAGCTTCATACCATCGCCTAAGAACTTGTAAACAAGACCTATAAGACCACCTGCAAATATCAGGCCAGCTCCTGTTCCGCCTTCCTCACCTGCTACAAGTACTTCAGCACATGCAGCACCTTCAGGATATGGAAGTACTCCATGCTCTTTAACAATCAGATATCTTCTGATTGGAATCATGAACAGTACGCCAAGAGTACCGCCTATGAAGGTGATAAGACCCATTGTCAATGCGTCTGGAGTTTCTCCCCACAAGAACAACGCAGGAATTGTGAATATTGCACCTGCTGCTAAGGATTCACCTGCTGATGCAATAGTCTGAACCATGTTGTTCTCCAATATGGACTTTCTTCTCAGAATTACTCTGATAATAGCCATTGAAATTACTGCTGCAGGTATTGAAGCCGATACTGTCATACCAACCTTCAAACCAAGATAAGCGTTTGCTGCACCGAATACAATAGAAAGAATGATACCAATTACTATTGATAATGCAGTAAATTCAGGCATTACCTTATTGCTTGGAACAAACGGCACGTACTTTTGCCCTGGCTTCAAGCCATAAGCTCCTTCTGGCAAACCTTTTTTTGTCATTCTGGTCCCTCCTATTAATTTTGTTTTATATATTTATTGCTGTAATAACTGATAACCAAGTCAGTTACCATAATTATACTACAACAGTAAATATTTACATTTATATTCTATATTTTCATATAAATTCCTTTATCGAAATTTGTCATATAAAAAAAAGAAGTCAATATATTATATG
>JAQZBM010000178.1 GCA_029238945.1 Clostridia bacterium | reverse complement strand
AATGCTGCCCGACACTAATGTAATGGTTAATAACAAGACAAGAATCTTCTTAAGCTTTATCAATTCTATTCCTCCTACCCATGTAATAAGTCGATGAGTTTCCTATACAAACCCAAATCATGTATGAATTACATAATTTAGTCATATTATAAATCATATAACATTTTTTGTATTTTTTCAACTAATTATATGCTTTAAACACACTAAGGGCTAAGTGTATATACACTTAGCCCTTGCCCACATGATATTTTTCTTTATCTTACAGAACTACTGCGCCGTCTACGCTTAGAACTGTACCTGTTATGTATCTGGCTTCATCTGAAGCCAGGAAGCAGTATGCATCTGCAATATCTTCAGGCTTTCCTAACTGCTTCATCGGTGACTTGTTCTTCATAGCATCAAGTACATCCTCAGGCATCTTTGCAGTCATTGGAGTTTCAATGAATCCGGGTGCAACAGCATTTACACGGATATTCTTCTTTGCAAGCTCTTTTGCCCATGTCTTTGTCATACCTATAACAGCCCATTTAGTTGCTGCATAGTTTGTCTGTCCGAAGTTGCCGTACAAGCCAACAACTGATGATGCACTGAGTATAACGCCGCCGTTGTGAGCAGCCATGTATGTTGCCGCTGCTTGTGCGCAGTTGAAAACGCCCTTCAGGTTAACATTTATAACCCTGTCAAAAGCCTCTTCTGTCATCTTAAGAAGTGTGCTGTCTGCAGTGATACCGGCGTTGTTTACAATTATATCAAGTCCGCCAAAAGCTGCTACTGTATCATCGATAAGCTTTTGCACGCTTTCTCTATTTGTAACATCCACCTTCAAACCAATTGCTTCTGCGCCCATGGCTTTAATTTCTGCTACTGTCTCATTAACCTGGTCAATATTGACATCGCAGACAACTACCTTTGCACCTTCCTTGGCAAACTTTACTGCTGTAGCCTTTCCCAGACCTCTTGCTGAACCTGTTATGATTCCTACCTTACCTTGTAATCTCATGATAAAACCTCCTAAATATAATAAATTTAAATTTTGTCTATTTCACTCTTGGCATAACTGTGGCAAATCCGTCTATCACCATTTTCCCATCTTGGTTGTAGCAGCATGTCCTAAGCTTTATTCTGTTCTTTTCAGTTATCATGTCCACAACCTCAACTTCTGCCTTTATGGTATCCCCTATTCTGACAGGGGCCAGAAACTTCAGCTCCTGACCAAGGTATATTGTACCCGGGCCGGGAAGCTCTGTGCCTAAGACTGCTGAAATCAGACCTGCCGACAGCATCCCATGGGCTATTCTTCCCTTGAACAATGTTTTTTCCGCTTCAACCTGATTGATATGCGCAGGATTGAAGTCTCCGGTAATACCGGCATAAAGGTATACATCAGTCTCACTGATTGTCTTCTCCATGTAAGCTTTATCGCCGAGTCTTATCTCATCTATAGATTTACCTACCATACGTCTACCTCACTTCAAATATATACTGTATATTAGTCAAAAGAAATTTAAGAAGGTACGTTTGCGGCCAAACGTACTTTCTCATTAAAAATAAATTATAAGGGGTCTGCGTATCTTTTTAGAAGTACATTTATTACCAAAGCATATACTTTTCGGCTTCTTTCCTCAGCTCTGCCCTGAAGTCAGGATGTGCAACAGCTATTAGGTTATTTACTCTTTCCTTCACTGTACGTCCTCTCATCGGAGCTACACCGTATTCAGTAACTACATAGTCCACGTCGTTTCTTTGAAGGGATACCGCTGCACCACGCGCCAGGAATGGAACTATCTTTGATTCCTCCTGCTGTGTTTTCTTATTGAAGAAAGTTGAGTAAAGGGCAATTATTGACTTTCCGCCTTCACTCTCCTGAGCACCTCTTGCTGTATCCGACTGACCGCCGGTACCGCTGAATTGTATATGACCTATGGACTCTGAAGCGCACTGTCCGGTCAAGTCTATTTCAAGTGTTGTATTTATAGAAGTCATTTTATAGTTCTGAGCTATAATTTTCGGGTCATTTATATAAGAGCCGCGTTTTACTTCAACTACGGGATTATGGTCTACAAAGTCGTACAGCCTTTGTGTACCAATTACCATAGTAGTTACAAACTTACCCTTGTTGATTGTCTTTTTGTTGTTTGTTATAACGCCCTGCTCATACAGGTCTATCATAACTTCATTGATAAGCTCTGTGTGAACACCCAGCTCTTTCTTATCCTTTAATGCAAGTCCGACTGCATTAGGTATACCGCCGATACCTAATTGGATTGTTGAACCGTCTTCAACCATGTCAGCAATGTACTGACCTATTATCTTGTCTTTATCGGATATTGGAGGATAAGGTGACTGCGGTACCGGTCTGTCTGTTTCATATATGAAATCAACATCTCTCAATGGGATATAAGTGTCCCCGAAGGTTGTAGGATAGTTTTTGTTAACTTCAAGTATTACAATGTCTGCCTTTTCAATAAATTCTCTCTCATAAGTAGCAGAAAGAGAAAGATTTAAGAATCCATGCTTATCCATCGGTGCTGATGAACCAATGAAAATATGAGGCTTCTTCCATGTTAATCTGTCCATGGCTGCCTTATGAGTATGGTTTGGTACATAAGATATAGTCCCCATGGGATGTTCTTTCCTTAAGGATGCTGTATAAAACCATGCTGTGTTTGTAAAGTGCCCCTTCATTGAAGGATCCGACATGAACTTATAGTCTCCTACGTTTAAGCATGTAAGCACATTTACATCTTGTACTCTGTCTCTTACTTCATGGAGTCTTTCCATAAATCCCATAGGTTCTGCCGCTGCAAGTGATACAACTATATCTGTATCCGATTCAACCATTTCCAGAACCTTATCTATACTAATCAGTTTGCTTTTATATTCCTCTTGATAATTCATAAATTTCGCCTCCTTACTCGTTTATAGGACCCCACTTAATAACATTTGCCGACCATGCATAGCCGATACCGGCACCTACTGTAGCTACTATGTCTCCGTCTTTTATCCTGCCTTGCTCCAGACCCAGTATAAGTGAAAGTATTTGGTCAAGCTGTCCAAGATGACCATAGTCCTCAAGGTATACAGATTGTGACAGTTCAAGTCCCAACTGCTCTAGCATATGCTTGTGAGCTGAGCGTTTGAAATGCAGTATTGCAAGGTAATTCAGGTCATCCTGAGTATATCCGCTTTTCCTCAAAGCAGCTCTAACTACAGCAAGGAAATTAGGCTCGGACTTCTCATTCAGTCTTTGCTTCATACCCTCTACATCAAATACATCCAGAGACTTTTGTGCTTCTACAGCATTCTCAGGAGTTATTGGATTAACTGTACCGCCATATCTTACCCCTGCATCCCTTGCAAAGGATCCATCACTCATTATTGATGATTCCATAAGCTCATTTCTTCCCAGGTTCTTTTTAAGCACCATAGCTGCCCCGCCTGCACCCAGATTAAACATGAAGCTTACTCTGTTGTTCTTGTAGTCTATAAAGTCACCGTTTCTGTATCCGCCGCAGATAAGTACAGTATTTATACTGTCATCGCTCATCATCATGTCCTTAGCGACCTTCATTGCAGTAATGCATGTAGCACATCTTTGCTGGATATCAAATCCGTATGCGTTGTAGGCACCCAATTTCTCTTGAATATATATCGCTGAAGTTGTCAGCGGATATTCCTTCCATTCCTCACCAATACAAATAATCACATCGATATCCAACGGATTAATATTGTATTTTTCTAAAGCTTCCTTTGCTGCCCTATATCCCATTTCCTGAGTTCCGTCATTTGGTCCCGGTATAGGCTTTTTCACGATACCTAGTTTTTCTCTGACAGCCTCTTCACTCCATACTCCGCCTGTTGCATCGGAT
The DNA here is from genome assembly GCA_029238945.1 of Clostridia bacterium. Taxonomy (GTDB): domain Bacteria; phylum Bacillota; class Clostridia; order Lutisporales; family Lutisporaceae; genus GWB2-37-7. The sequence goes on along the minus strand of JAQZBM010000178.1, from coordinate 3,302 downwards.
ATTTCCTTTGCTGTCATAACAGTTTCAGGTATGTATAAACCGAGGGCTGCAATTCCTACATGTTTCTTCATGATTCTACCTCCTTCAAGATGTAATATATAATGTTCAAACTAAAATTACTGTTTCAATAATATTCAAGCAATTTCTATGCCATATATATAGGTACGCAAAAAAAAACTCAGAACATCGAGTCCTTCGCCTTTTGCAGGATTTGCTATGTAAATGACTGTTAATTAGAACCAACCCATCACGACAATCTGAGATTGATGATTGGTCACGGTAACCTTGTTGCATTCACAACAAAAAAACACAAGCCTTAGCCTGTGTTTATTCTTGAATATTTATTTACTTTGCATAGAAATGTGACAGTTGTTTAATTTTGTTACAATTTACGCATCTATTTCTAATCCGTACTCTTCAATTTTTCTGTAGAGTGTAGCCCTTGGTATATTAAGCTTCTTAGCAGCCTCGCTTTTGTTGTTGCCGCACTCCTTCAATGTCTGCAGGATAACTTCCTTTTCAACAGACTCAATTATCTTACCCAAGCCTGCCTGCCTATCTATAAGCTTTTCCTTCACTGAGCTGTTAATTATATAAGGCGGCAAATCATTGATGCTTATATTGGCATCTTCAGAATTAACGCATATTTTCTCGACAACATTCTTAATTTCTCTTATATTTCCTGGCCAGCTGTAATTCTTTAGTATTTCCATAACATTTTCGGGAGTGTGTCTGAAAAGACCTGATTCCCTATAGAACTCAGCCATAAACTTATCTATGAAAAGTGGTATATCGTCCTTTCTCTTTCTAAGAGGAGGAACATCTATGGTCAGTACATTAAGCCTGTAGTATAAATCCTCTCTGAACTTGTTTTTCTTAACCATCTCCTCAAGGTTTCTGTTGGTCGCACATATTACCCTGACATCCAGTTTTATAGGATTTTTACCGCCTATCCTCTCAATTTCCTTCTCCTGAAGCACCCTTAGCAGCTTTGCCTGCATGTGATAAGGCATCTCTCCTATTTCGTCGAGGAATATAGTACCCCCGTTTGCAAGCTCGAATTTACCCATGTTTCCACCTTTTTTGGCTCCTGTGAAGGAGCCTTCCTCATAGCCGAACAGCTCTGATTCCAGAAGGTTCTCCGGTATAGCCGAACAATTTATGCCTATAAACGGCATGTCCTTCTTTTGGCTTTCATTATGGACCGCATTGGCAAAAAGCTCCTTGCCAACGCCGCTCTCACCAAGTATCAAAACATTTGAATTGAATTTAGCGACCTTCTTCACCTTTTCCTTGCACTTTGTGATTTCAGGTGTGTTTCCAATTATGTCACTTAGTGAATATTTTGCAGGATTCATCCTGGCTATCTCATTTTTATATAGCTTTAATTGCCTGTCAAGAATCCTGTACTTTTCCATCACTGTTTCCAATTCGTTATAGTCCTGGAAAAGTACTACGCCAAACCCGCCCAAAAGCTCTCCGTCGTCTTCTATTATCGGAATTCTATGTACGATGGCATCTCTCCCGTTAGGAAATTTGTGCCTCCAAGCGATTTCAGCCTGCTTGCTGTGAAGCACCTCAAGAAATCTTGAGGTCGAGTTAACCTCTGTAACCATCATCCCTGTGACATCCTTGTCAGTTATGCCAAGGAAGTCCTTGAAAGCTTTGTTAATATACATCATTCGCCCATCCTTGTCCAAAAAGTCTATGGCGATGGGTAAATTGTCAAATACCTTATGACAGAATTTCATAAAATCCTTTGAATGTAAAAAAGCAGCCATAACAAACCTCCCTCATTTCAAGTATTAAATTCAATTCAGATTATGTAGTAAGTACAATGAATGCAGTTAATATCAACCTTGGGAATTTTGTGATATGTAAGTTTTCACATGATTTGTTTCAACGATATCTATATTATACAACATTTCCGGCAAATTTCCAAAATTGTCTAAATAATAACACAGCACGCTAAATGTTTCACGCGATTTATTGATGAAGAAAGCATAAAATAATCCTCACCAAAATAGGTGGGGATTATTTTATGTTTATTGTACTGCCATTTGCGAAGTAAATCCGGCTAAATTGTAAATACTTATATATCCTAATATAATGGATGCAAACTCATAAGGCTTTTCATACATGGACGCATGTCCTGCCTCCTTGATAATGGCAAACTTTGAATTTTCAATCCTCTTAGCTATTTCCTCCTGATATCTTACAGGAGTTATGGTATCAAACTCAGCACCGATTATTAGTGTAGGCACCTTTATATTATGGAGCTCATCGACAATATTCAGTTTTGATGCACTCCTGTTTGCTCTTCTGAACCCCTCGTACCACTCAGGAGTCAATGTTTTGCAGAACAAGTCTTCTCTGTTCTTAAGCCAATCTATATTCTTCACATAGAATTCAGTGGAATATATATATGGCATTGTTGCCTTGAAGAATATCCTGCCATCATGCTGTGCTGCGCAATAGTCCCACAGCCCTTCAATGTCGTGCATCAATTCATTTGTGCAGGCTGTGGTATCTGCCAGAAGCAATGTGTGGAGCATGTTCTGATGCTTCAAAGCAAACTTCATAGCTACCTCGCCGCCGTAAGAAACCCCCATCAGATGAACCTTCTCAAAGCCTAGTTTATCAAAAAGCTCCTTCAGCATGTCCACATGCATATCCTGATCATATGGACCGTCAGCCTTATCTGAGCGACCTTGGTCTACCAGGTCTACCAGAACTAATTTATTATTTACTGAGAGTACATCCTTGAATGCATACCAGCTGGCAGTGCTCATCATAATGCCATTCAGCACAATCAGGGGTTCCCCTTCTCCGAAGCTCTCATAATGCATTCTCTTGCCTTTTACTTCTACAAATGGCATATCGCGCCACCTCCATTATTTAATCCCTGCACAGGCAGGGATTAAAATTTGCTATTATGAATATAACAAGGTTCCCGGGACCCATCAGCAGCTTTAGCTGCTTTTTGATGGGTGGGGTTCTTATTGTTTATTTTTTAAAGCTTTAGTGCTAATTTTGTACTTAAGTTTGTAGAATAAACCTACTACCCCGTTCGGTGCAAAAAGCACTATCAGGATATAAAGCAAACCAAATATAATATACCATCTCTCAAAGATAGGATGAACCTTAGCCAGCTTGGATAGATATTCTCCTGCTAGGTTAACGATACCGGTACCAAGGATTGCTCCATATAGATTACCCATACCTCCTATAACTGTCGCCAGAAGCGCATCCGTAGTCTTGGCTATTCCAAGAACCGAGGTGCTTACAAAACGCATATGAAT
>JAQZBM010000177.1 GCA_029238945.1 Clostridia bacterium | reverse complement strand
CTATGATGCTTCAGCAACCACACGATTTTAGTGACGGTGCTAAATCCAGCAGAACTTAGTTCTGAAAGATGAGGAAGGATTCTAAAAACCCTTCTTGGGTTATTTTTATGCAAAAAATCCTCTTCTCTTTCAGAAGAGGATTTTATTTTTTTCACAAAAAGGAGGGGTTCACTTGATTTTACTGGAGAATGTATCAAAAACTTATGAGAGCAAGAGGTTGACGGTGGAGGCCTTGAAGGGAGTCAATCTTAAGATAGAAGGCGGGGATATATTCGGAATTATCGGTTACAGCGGTGCAGGTAAAAGTACGCTGATAAGATGCATCAACCTATTGGAAAAACCGGACACCGGCAGGGTTGTCATAAAGGATGTCGATTTGACAGCACTTTCTCAGAAGCAGCTAAGAAAACAAAGGGAGAAAATTGGCATGATATTTCAGCATTTCAACCTGATGAATAGGAGAAATGTATATGAAAATGTGGCGTATCCCTTAAAGGGCAAGGGCTTGAGTAAAAAGGAGGTTGAAGAAAAAGTATTTAAGCTGCTGGAACTGGTAGGAATAAAAGATAAGGTTTACTCTTATCCTTCGCAGCTAAGCGGCGGGCAAAAGCAGAGAGTGGCTATTGCCAGAGCTCTGGCAAATGATCCGGAAGTACTTTTGTGTGACGAAGCTACTTCGGCACTGGATCCGCAAAATACCAGAGCTATTCTTGGATTATTGAAGGAGATTAATCGGAAGCTTAATTTGACAATAGTACTTATCACCCATCAGATGGATGTAATTAAAGAAATATGCAATAAGGTAGCAGTTATGGAGGGTGGAGAGGTTGTTGAGGAAGCAGGTGTAATTGAAGTTTTCTCAAATCCAAAAGCAAATATTACGAAGGAATTTATCGCTCATAGCGTAGGCAGTGAGAAGCTTGATAAAGCTGCTGAACAAGAATTCTTAAGGAATGCGGCAGAATATGAGGTTGCAGCAAGGCTGCTGTTTGTGGGGCAGGCTGCAGGTCAGGCTTTTATCTCAAAAATATCCATTGAATATGGGGTGATGGCAAGTATTCTGTTTGGAAGCATCGAGAACATTCAGGATGTTCCTTTTGGAAGACTGAACGTACGGTTCAGCGGAAACAAAGCCAAGGTACATGAAGCGATAAAGTATCTTGAGCGTAATCATATCAAGGTGGAGGTGCTAAAAGAAAATGGAGATATTGAATCAGTTGATGCCCAATGTAATAGAGTTATTTCCTGATCTAGTCGAGGCTTTTAAAGACACAATATTTATGGTTTTGATTTCAGGAACCATTGCTTCTCTGGTGGGAGTACCCTTAGGCATAGCCTTAGTGGTCACCAAAGAAGGAAACCTGCTGGAAAACAAGCCGGTAAACTTTATAATAGGTAAGCTTGTAAATGTCTTCAGGTCACTGCCCTTTGTCATACTGCTTACTGCAATTGTTCCTATTACCAGGCTTATAGCGGGAACAACAATAGGTCTAAAGGGGGCTATAGTGCCGCTTATATTTGCATCGGCACCCTTTGTTGCAAGACAGGTAGAATCAGCATTGCTGGAGATAGACCAGGGGGTAATAGAAGCAGCCAAGGCAATGGGGTCAAGCCCTTTTGAAATAATCTACAGAGTACTTATAGTAGAGGGCTTGCCGGGTATTGTATATGGAATCACCATTACAATCATTAGTCTGATAGGCTTCTCAGCCATAGCAGGAACTGTTGGGGGCGGAGGTCTTGGAGATTTTGCCATACGCTACGGCTACCAGTATTTTAAGACGGACATCATGGTTGTAACAACCATAATATTGCTGTTAATTGTAAACTTTGTTCAAAGCTTTGGCGAATTTCTTTTGAAAAGGCTGAGCCACTGATAAATTATCAAAATTAGAAATTAATTTAGTAGAAAAGGGAGATGTTTTATGCCGCAAATCAGCAGACGATTGGATTCTTTTACTGAGTCAGTTATCAGGAGAATGACCAGAATATCGAATCAATATAACGCAATTAATCTATCGCAAGGGTTTCCTGATTTTGACCCGCCCGTTGAACTAATAGACGCACTAAAAACAGCAGCAGAGGAGGGCCCTCACCAATATGAGATTACATGGGGCTCGCAGAAATTCAGAGAAGCATTGGCAGCAAAGCAGACAAAGTTCATGGGAATACCCATCGATGCTGATTCTGAGATTGTTGTAACCTGCGGAAGTACAGAAGCTATGATGGTGGCGATGATGACTGTGTGCAACCCGGGAGATAAGGTGGTTGTGTTCTCGCCATTTTATGAGAACTATGTAGCTGACACCATTCTATCAGGAGCGGAACCCATATATGTGCCTCTCGAAGCTCCGACCTTTGACTTTGACAGAGAGGAGCTGGAAGAAGCCTTCAAGCAGGGTCCGAAGGCGTTGATATTATGTAATCCTTCCAATCCTACGGGCAAGGTCTTCACGGAGGAAGAGCTGCAATTTATTGCAGAGCTGGCTATAAAGTATGATGTGTTCGTAATTGCCGATGAGGTCTATGAGCACATTGTGATGAAGCCGTATAAGCATACCTATATCGCAGCTTTGCCGGGAATGTTTGAACGTACATTATCCTGCAGTTCTCTATCCAAAACCTATTCTATAACAGGCTGGAGATTGGGTTACATCATTGCACCGGGTTATGTTATTGAAAATGCGAAGAAGGTCCATGACTTCTTAACTGTGGGAGCGGCGGCACCTTTGCAGGCGGCGGCTCTTGCGGGATTGAAGCTGCCGGAGCAGTACTATGCTGAACTGGGAGAAGTTTATACCGGAAAGCGTGATTTGTTTCTGAAGGGACTGGATGAAGCTGGACTGAAGTATGTTGCACCGCAAGGCGCCTATTATGTCATGGTGGATATATCTGAATTCTTTAAGGGCAAGGATACGGAATTCTGTGAATGGATGATTAAGGAGGTCGGCGTTGCAGCTGTGCCCGGCTCAAGCTTCTTTAAAGAGGACGTGAGCAATTACATCAGATTCCACTTTGCGAAGAAGGATGAAACCCTGCTTGAAGCAGTCAAAAGATTGGCAAGCTTGAGGGAAAAGGCGAAGAAAGGCATATAGAAGGGATTGCAGTACTAAATAAGTTATATTAAGAGGAGTGTATGAAATGAAGAAAATAGTATCAATTTTATTAGCAGCAGTATTGTTAGCTGCAGCATTGGCAGGCTGCAGCGGGAAGGCTGAAGCAAGCAAGGAGCAAAGCCTGAAGATTGGAGTTACAGGGGGACCCCATGAGAAAATTGCCAAGAAGGTTCAAGAATTAGCGTCAGCACAAGGCTTGAATATAGAGCTTGTTGTATTCAATGAATACATCCAACCAAATATCCAGCTTTTTGAAAAGCACTTGGACGCAAACATATTCCAACACGAACCATACTTAAATAAATTCAATGCAGACAGAGGCATGAATCTGGTAACAGCTGCACCGGCAGTAAACTTCCCGATGGGTATATATTCAGAGAAGCTTGCTTCTCCCGATGAATTGAAGGCGGGGGATAAGGTTGCGGTACCAAATGATGCAACAAACCAGGCAAGAGCACTTATGCTCCTTGAAGCAGCGGGAGTAATCAAGCTGAAAGAGGGTGTGGGAGCAGCTGCAACAGTAAAGGATATTGCTGAAAATATCAAAAACGTAGAAATTGTTGAGCTTGAAGCACCAATGCTGATTAGAGCACTTCCTGACCTTGGGGCAGCCGTAATCAATACGAATTTCATTATAGAGGCAGGTATGAATCCTGTTGAGGATTCAATATTCATTGAGGACAAAGATTCACCGTGGGTGAACTTCATTGTAACCAGACCGGAGCTGAAGGATGATGAAAGAATTAAGAAATTGGTTGAGGTTTATCAATCAGCCGAGGTTAAGAAGTTCATCGAAGAAAGCTTTGATGGATCAGTAATACCGGCATTTTAGGGTGAAGCTATGGAGAAATTTGAATTTAAATATGGAAAGACCAAGCTGCATGTGGAAATAGAGGAGAGACACATAATCGATACCCTGATTCCTGATGCAGCGGCTCCTATAAAGGATATAGAAAAGGAAATGCTCAAGGCTGTTGAGAATCCCAAAGGCGCATTGCCCTTGAAGGATATCGTTCAAAAAGGCGAGCGTGTGGCTATTATTGTAAGTGATATTACAAGATTGTGGATAAAGACCGATGCATTTCTGGAATATATTATTGACTATCTGAATGGCATTGGAGTAGCGGATGACAGCATTGAAATAATAATAGCCTTGGGAACTCACAGACCTTCCGGTGAAGATGAAAAGAAGGCTATTGTGGGAGCGGGAGTATATAACAGGATTAAGGTTTATGACCATGACTGCTTTGATCGAAAAGAGCTATATTACCTTGGACTTTCAAGCTTTGACACACCTATATATATAAATAAAAGGGTGATGGAGGCAGACAGAGTTATACTTACGGGAGGAATCGTATTTCATCTGTTTGCCGGCTTTGGCGGCGGTGCAAAAAGCATGGTTCCCGGTGTTGCGGGTCTGGATACAATACAGCACAATCACCGTCTTACCTTTAATAAAGGCGAGTCCACAGGGCTTAATCTTAATGCTTCTGCCAATAGGATACAAGGCAACCCTATGAGAGAAGACATAACAGAAATTTGCCGCAAGGTAAATCCGGATTTTTTGATAAATGCAGTGTTGGATGAAAAAGGCGATTTTGTAAAATTTGTCGCCGGAGACTTTGAAGAGGCATGGCTTGACGGCTGTGAATTCATACGAAGTATGTACGGCATAAATATAGAGTCGGAGGCTGATATAATTGTAGCTTCGGCAGGAGGCTATCCAAAGGACATCAATCTGTATCAGTCTGTAAAGACTATGGATAACTGCCTATATGGCGGAAAAAAGGACAGCGTAATCATTCTGGCGTCGGAATGCGTTGAAGGTCTAGGAGCAGAAGAATTCCTTCAGTGGTTTCAATACAAAACCTTAGCGGAAATGGAAGGCGCACTGAAAAAGAATTTCACCGTGCCGGGCTATGCGGCTTATAAAACTGCTTATGCAGGAATTTATAGAAAGCTGATATTAATTTCATCCTTACAGAGAGAAGTAGTTGAAAAACTGGGCTTTATACCGGCAGCGACCTTGGAGGAGGCTCTGAAACTGGCGTATAGCCTAAGTCCTTCGGAGCCTAAAATCAGGCTTATGCCCTATGGAGGTAATACGCTTCCTATAATCAACAAATAAATTTAAAGTAAATAACAGTTGTTTACTACCCCATAAGGGTATATAATAATATTATGCTACCCCTGGTGGGTATAGCTGAGCTGTTATTGAAATTATTTATTCAAGGGAGTGGATGTTTTGTTCAACAAAATTATCAGAAACAGAAGGGCGGTACAGGCTATAATCGGTGCATTGATATTGGCTGCCTATATGTATTTCCAAGTCAGCATTTGGGTCATAGTATTGATTGGTGTGGTTTCAGGCGCTATATTCGGCAAGGTGTTCTGCCGCTGGATGTGTCCTTTAGGCTTTATCATGGAGCTGACCATGGGAAAGGATCCGAGCAGCAAAAATTTGCAGCTGTATAACTACCATAAGCTGGGATGCCCGATTGCATGGATTAGCGGCTTCTTGAACCGCTTTAGTCTTTTTAAAATCAAAAGAGACAGCAGTACCTGCACAGACTGCGGCATTTGCGACAGCAACTGCTATATTGCATCTCTGAATAAGGACTACAGCATTTACAAAGAAAAGAAAGAAAATCCTTCAACTCACTACAGCTGTTCCAAGTGTTTGGTTTGTGTTGATAAATGTCCATCTAATAGCTTAAAATATAGAGTATAAGGTGTATGAAATGGAGGTGGGTTCGTGAATATTATAATTAGTAATGGTGCGACAGAATATATTTTGAAGCATTCAAAGGAAAAAGCCGTAGTTGTTTCTTTACAATCCAGCGGAGGCGGCTGATGTTCCGTAAAGAGCCCGGTAGTTCAACTGGGAAAACCCTATAATGAAGAGCAATATGATTTGCACAAGGCAG
>JAQZBM010000176.1 GCA_029238945.1 Clostridia bacterium | reverse complement strand
ATACTGCTTGTAAGTCTTAAACATAAAATATAGTACTACAGCTGCAATCAAGCCTGTAGCAATGATGAAAAATATTCTTTGATCCTTGAACATGCCAAAAGCTATACCGTAGTTCTCCACATAGGTAAAGCTTAAGAACTTCTGTATAACGGTTATGTCCGCATTGTTCATCAATCTCTCAATTACAAGACTCTTAGTAAATTGGTCAACTGCAATGATTAATGCCGAAATCAGTAATGGATACAATGTTATTCCCCCTTGTGCATTTGCTCAGTTAAATATGTACTTCTAAATTATAACATAATACATCCAAAATACCAGTAGAAAAGCGTATATAGATAAATAGGCATGCACTTGCACGCCTATTTATATGTTTAGTGCTGAACATTTATCTTGTCTGCTTCTTATAAGTAGAATTGCTTATCTGATCAACGTCCTCTACATATCCAAGATTGTCCTCATGATCGAAGTTGTTGTCCGACATCCTTACATTGTAGTCGTTCAGAGCCTGCCAGGTATCCTCCCCGTCAAAGCCCACCTCATCATGGATAGTGTCATCCCTAAAGGAATACTGCAGCGTAGGCAGCATAACCATCTCTTCAACAGGTCTTTCAAAGTGTTCGTTGTGTGCACTTAGCTCAACTTTATTTTCACAATCTATGCAGAACCTTGCATGGGGCATTATCTCCAACCTATCCTCATCTATTTTTCTATGGCATCTTTCGCACTCTCCATAATTGCCCTTATGAAGCTTATCCAGCGCCGTGTCGATTTCACTTAGCATATATTTGTCGTTGGTTCTGAAGGAGATGTTTTTCTCAGCCTCAAAGGTCTCATTTCCCAAATCTCCGGGGTGATTATCGTAAGAGGAAAGTTCACTGGTTGCATCTCTGAGAGATACATCCATTCCCTGCTGATTCGCAAAGAGTGATGTCTCTCTTTCCTTTTTCTCGGCATTCAGCAGTCCTTCAAAATGCTTAAGTTTATTTTTATCCAAAATATCAACTCCTTACTTATAGGTGGTCCTGAACAATCTTGACTATTTCAGCTATGAAGTTCCCGATAACAGGTACGTTAAGCAGCACTGTCTGCCTCAAGAAATAGATTGCCAAAGCTCCAAGGAAGGTGAAGCCCACAGCATACCCAAAGCCTCTAGCCAGGCCTGCTACAAAGTTGTTAAAAAGCATTGCCTTTGTCGGTTTTGACATCATGGCAACATAATCACCCAGCTTTGCCTTCTCCAGCATAAGCGCAATGTAATTCAGTTTGCTCTCCAATTCCTTAACTTCAGTTTCCTTAGCGCTCATAAATCTTCCTCCTGAAGTCCAAAAAAATAACACCACAGATATTCTCCATGATGTTATTCTTCAAATATTTATATAAAAATATTCATTTTCAATTTATGCCCTGCCTTTACGCATATCCATAAAAAAGTCCTTTGTTTCTTTTACCTTGTCAATCAATCTCTCAAACTCTTCAAAGCTTAAGGATTGCTCAGCATCTGACAGTGCACATGCTGGCTCCGGGTGAACCTCAACCATCAAGCCGTCTGCACCGGCTGCCATAGCTGCCAGAGACATAGGCAATATCAAATCCCTCATGCCTGTGCCATGACTCGGGTCTACTATAACAGGCAGCTTGCTGAGCTTCTTCAGTATCGGCACAGCCGCCAAATCCAAGGTGTTTCGCGTATAACTCTCAAAGGTTCTGATACCTCTCTCACAAAGCACTATCCTGTCATTGCCCTCTGCAGCTATGTATTCCGCCGCCAGAAGAAAATCTTCTATGGTAGCTGCCATGCCTCGTTTCAGCATAACAGGCTTATCTGTCTTACCTACCTCAGTGAGCAGTGAAAAGTTCTGCATGTTCCTTGAACCGATTTGAAACATATCGATATATGGATAAATGATTTCGATATCCCTAGGATCCATAACCTCCGAAACCACCGGTATATTTTCTTTCTCTGATGCTTCCTTCAGCATTTTGAGACCTTCTTCCTTCAAGCCTTGAAAGGAATAGGGCGAGGTTCGCGGCTTAAAGGCTCCTCCCCTCAGCATATCAGCACCTATACTTTTCACAAATCCAGCAGTCTCTATAATCATTTCATTATTTTCTACTGAGCAAGGTCCTGCTATCACTAAGAAATTCCCATTTCCAATTGTTAAATCTTTGATTTTTATTGAGAATTCTTCTCCTGCTTCTTTTGCAATACGTCTTATGTCCATTTTCCAACCTCCCAAATGTCGGACGTCTATCTCTTGTTATTATCCCACATTTAGACTAATAATTCTATAAATTATTAAACTCCTTCATTTTTTAAAATGAAAGAGTTCATAATCAATTCTACAGTTCACTTAAATTGGTGTTGAGGGCTTCCAGCTCTGATTCAAGCAAGGTCTTGAATCTTGTTTTGAAGACTTGAACCTCTTTCTTGAGGTTTTCATACTCTCTATGTACCTCTACAACACTGTTGTTTGCTTCTTCGATAATCCTTCTGGCTTGCTCTTCCGCTTCCCTGATTATTACCTCTGATTTTTTCCTTGCATTGACTACCACTTCCTCTGCTGTAGTCTGTGCAACTACCAATGTGCTCTGAAGAGTTTTCTCCATCAGTGAGTAATTGTCTATCCTCTCATTTACTACTGAGATTTTGTCCTTCAGCTCGCCGTTTTCTCTGTATAACCTCTCAAAGTCAGCTACAACCTTATCCAAAAACTCATCTACATCCTCTTCCTTGTAGCCTCTCATCACCTTTTTAAATTCCTTATTGTGTATCTCCATTGGAGTTAGCATAATTTCAACCTCCCTAAACAAACTTTCTAATTGTGATTTTTATTCTATCTTTTTTGGTATTGCCCATTATTTCTTCAAGTACGATTCTACCCTTGCCCCTGATAGAAATAACATCGTTTTGTTTAATTGCTTTTGAGGTTAGGTCTTTTTCTTCCCAGTTTACCCGTACCTTACCGGACTTTATAAGCTCAGCTGCTTTTGTCCGCGAGATTCGGAAACCAACGCTTATAATGCTGTCAAGTCTTAAGGAGGCAACTGTAGCATTTATTACTATTTGATTCTCTTCGGATATACTCACCTGCTCTGCGATTTTCAACCTAACAGGCGTGCTCCCTACTCTTTCTACGTTGTATAATATAAAATCGGCTATATCCTTAGTGCAAGCTACATATGCCGCTTCTTCCTGTATAACGATATCCCCTATAGCCTCTCTTTTTATCCCGCTTCCTATAAGGCTTCCTAAGAAGTCTCTATGAGTGGGTTTCTTGACGCCTTTGTTGTACCAGGATATCTCCAAAATCTTGAAGGGCTCCTCTATCTGCTCAAAGTCCATATCCTCATGATATATTATGCAAAGCTTTCTCTCACAGTCCGGCATGCCGCCTTCCATCTGATACGCTACATCCCTTTCTCTTTCCAAAAGGCTTTCTGCAAGCATCTGCTGTCTTGGGTCCAAAAAACTGGTGGCTTTGTAAGTAAAATTCTTTTTGCAGTATTCTACTGTATCCAGTATTTTGTTTGCCAACAGGCGGTCATCATAGTCTGTGTATTTATCTGTTATATTATTTCTATCCAACTTCGTTACCTCTCCTAAAAAAATACTCCAATCAAGGTGAGGACTAATGGTTGAATGAAATATTGAATAACCAACATTGCAATCAGGGGCGACCAGTCAACCATTTGATTGCCGCCTAAGAAACGGTTGCTCAGCCTTTTGAAAGGCTCAAGTATCGGATCTGTCAATTGATACAATAAACTTACGTACTTGTTGTAATTGTTGAATCTAACCCATGATAAAATAACCCTTAATACAAGCAGTAAATTCACTACCTGAAAGAATACTGTCACTGACCTTAAAATTAAATAATACATCCTATCACTCTCATCCTTTTGTTCTTCCTATTCTATTTTAGCCAGCTGAAAATTCCTTCAAGATCAAAGTCTTCTTTGCCAATCCCGTTCTTCAGATCGCCTAAAATGTCAACGTTTGACGGTGCTACTATAACTATTCCGTTTGAAACCTTCTGAATAGCGCCATCCAATGCGTATACCGCTCCGCTTATAAAGTCAACCATCCTTCTTGCTACATCCTTATCTATGTTCTCGAAATTGACTATAATAGGCTTTTTGCTTTTCAGATTGTTGCATATCTCTTGAACCTCATCATAATTTGTAGGTTCAATAACAACAACCTTCATAGGCAATGAAGCCGAAGCAGTATGCAGATTAACAACATTATTTTTCTTCAAAGGAGAAACTGGCTCAATCTGAGGTTTTACCGCCGCCGCAGTTTCCTGCTCTTCTTGCTCCTCCTCAATATTATCGCCTATTCCCATAAAATATAACACTTTATTAAAAAAACTTGAACTCATCTATGATACCCCCAATTACATTTCTTGTTAAAATTTATTTGTTATAATTGCGTTTTCCAAATATTGCAGTTCCTATCCTAACCATGTTAGCCCCTTCTTCTATGGCAATTGCGTAATCATTGCTCATTCCCATGGAAAGGTATTTCATATCAGTGTTTGGTATATTCATTTGAGCCAATTCATCAAACTTTTGTCTGAGCTGTCTGAATATAGGTCTTACGTTCTCAGGGTTTTCATCGTAAGGCGCAATCGTCATCAGTCCTTTAACGCGAATGTTTTCAAATGCAGCGATAGTTTTCACAAAACTAATAACTTCTTCAATATCAATTCCAAACTTTGACTCTTCCTTTGCAACGTTTACTTGCACTAACACTTCCTTTATCAGATTGTTCTTCAAAGCTTTCTTGCTTATTTCCTCTGCCAGCTTCACGCTGTCAACCGAGTGGATAAGCTCTACCTTATCTATTATATATTTTACCTTATTAGTCTGTAAATGACCAATCAGGTGCCATTTTACATTTTTGTTAACCGGTTCGTATTTGTCCATAATCTCCTGGACCTTGTTTTCGCCCAGGTTTGTCATTCCGCAGTCCACTGCATAATTAATTCTGTCTGTATCAACTGTCTTTGTAACTGCTATAATAGTTATGTCGTCAGGATTCTTGCCTGACTTGAGACAAATCCCTTCAATTTCTTTTTTTATTGCTTCAATATTGTTTTTTATGCTATCCAAAGTATCACTCCTTAAAAAGCTCCAGGCAGCATCTGATCCTGCTTTACTTTATTTACTGTTGTTATAACCCTATCATAGGCTTTTAATACAAAGTTTTTGCTGTTATAGCCTTTATCTTCCTTTGAAAGGTTTTGTACCATGGCTTCTTTTTCATTCTCCATCAGTATCTTTAAGGGGACAAATCTTGCCATTCCGCTTCGCTCTATGTATATGCCCTTTAGTCCGTCTCTTTCGACTATACTCTTGGTGGGTACTATAAGTCCCTCTGCCTGTTTGCTGATTATATCAACATTTGCTACTCTGATATGCTGAAAACCATTTATTTGCTCTGTAGTTCTAATCACTACCAGGCTGTTCTTATCATCGCCTATGTCAAAATGCTTCACTGTCCCCTTGACCACGATATTCTCCAAGTCCTTAAACCTGACTCTGATAGTCTTGCCAATGCTCTCCTCGTTCAGTATTCCCTTTGGGATAACTGCTGCGATATACCATTCGAAATTGTCTACAACCTTAACTCCCTCACGTTTTTCTTCCTCTTTGTCCTTTGATGAGGCAGCATTTATAATCTCCTGTATGCCGGAAAGCTTTAGCTCTTTGATATTCTCAGGCTTCAAGGCTTCTTCATACCCATCCAGCTCGTAGCTTACAAGCCCGCTTGTCATTGAGTATATTATGTTTGTATTATTCTTCTGAATCTGCTCGAGAGTTTCCTTCTCTCTCATAAGCTGCTCCAGGTTTTGACCGCTGAAGCTGTCCGTGCCGTATATCAATGACTTTTTGTATACACTGGCCGCCAAGTCATCCTTTACTGTATCCAGATTTGAGAAGTCTCCCGACTGCGCCACTGTCTGCAGCTCCTTCAGATTCTTCTCTATACTTGCATCAATTTTTTGCTTGTCCTCAGCAAAAAAGTTGTTGTCTGCTTCCGTTCTCTTT
>JAQZBM010000175.1 GCA_029238945.1 Clostridia bacterium | reverse complement strand
GACAACGCAAAAGCTAACCTGTTGAGAGAAGGCGTTTCAGAAACGGGAATATTCATAACGGGAAATACCGCAATTGATGCGCTGAAAACTACAGTTAAGAAGGAGTTTCAGTTTAGAGACCCGGTATTAAGGGAATTGGAGAACTCAGATAAAAGGGTTATTCTGGTTACCGCACATAGAAGAGAAAACTTGGGAGAGCCCCTCAGAAATATCTGCAAGGCATTGAGATATATTGCTGGGAAGTATGAGGACGTACAAGTGGTTTATACCATGCATAAGAACCCTGCAGTAAGGGAAATCGCACATGAGATACTGGACAATTGCAAAAGAGTGAGCTTGCTGGATACACTGGACGCAGAAGAAATGCACAACGCAATGGACAGAAGCTATCTGGTGCTTACGGATTCAGGCGGACTGCAGGAGGAAGCTCCTTCCTTGGGCAAACCTGTTCTGGTAGTCAGAAATGAGACAGAAAGACCGGAGGCTATTGAATTCGGTACGCTGAAGCTGGCAGGAACAGACAAGGACAACATCATTGCCTTGCTGGAAGAGCTTCTCGATGATAAAGACCAATATAACAATATGGCAAATGCCGTAAACCCGTACGGAGACGGCAATGCATCCCAAAGAATAGTAGAAAGTCTGCTGTATTATTTTGGCGAAAGAAAAGAGCGTCCGGTAGATTTTAAGCCGTCAATTAAATAAAGAATATTTATATAAACCTGTGGAAAATCTCCACAGGTTTATATTATAATAGAGCTATAACTCCGAAAATTGGAAAATGCTGTATCCTTGGAGTAAAGACTTTTGGAGGTGTAGATGTGAATAAAACTAAATCAATTGACCAGGCATTAGAGTACATAAAGGACGGAATGACCATAGCTGTCGGAGGCTTCTTAGGAGTGGGTACTCCTGAAAAACTGATTGATGCAGTTATAGCAAAGGGCGTCAAGGACATCACTCTTATTTGCAATGACACAGCTTTTCCGGACAAGGGTGTTGGGAAGTGGGTAGTCAATAAGAATGTAAGCAAGGTAATTGTATCCCACATTGGAACCAACCCAGAAACAGGAAGACAAATGAACTCAAAGGAGCTTATAGTAGACCTTGTACCTCAGGGAACTTTGGCAGAGAGGGTTAGAGCGGCAGGAGCTGGCTTAGGCGGCGTACTGACTCCAACAGGTATAGGAACTGTTATTGAAGAAGGCAAGCAAAAGATAAATGTTGACGGCAAGGACTATCTGCTGGAGCTTCCGCTTAAAGCTGACGTTGCTTTGATAAAGGGAAGTATAGTTGATAAAAAAGGGAATATATACTACAACAAATCAACCAGAAACTTCAATACATTGATGGCTACAGCTGCTGAAACAGTTATAGTTGAGGCAGAGAAGCTTGTGGAAATTGGAGAAATTGACCCATCAGACGTAATGACACCATCAATATTTGTGAACGTGATAGTAGAATAGACCACAGGTGACAGGTAACAGGTAAAAGGTAGGGGACGCTGCCCACAGCGTCCCGTTTCTCCACCCCTGACACCTCATACCTGATACCTAACACCTAATAACCTACATTTGAATTAAAGGAGTGAGCTCAGTGATTCAAGATAAGGATAGAAAGCGTGAGGTCATAGTAAAAAGAGTAGCCAAGGAACTGAAAGACGGTGACTTGGTAAACCTAGGGATAGGGATGCCTACACTGGTTGCGAACTACATACCTGAAGGGGTAGATATTCTGCTCCAATCTGAGAATGGCTTTGTAGGCTTAGGACCTACACCAAAACCGGGAGAAGAAGATAAAGATATAGTAAATGCAGGTGCACAGCCGGCTTCTCATGTAACCGGAGCTGCTTATTTTGACAGCGGCATGTCCTTTGCTATCATAAGAGGAGGACACCTTGATGTTACTGTACTTGGAGCGCTTCAGGTAGACCAGCAAGGCAATCTGGCAAACTGGATGATACCGGGCAAGATGGTGCCGGGTATGGGAGGCGCTATGGACCTTGTAGTTGGAGCCAAAAAGGTTATAGTTGCCATGGAGCATACAGCCAAGGGAGAACCAAAGATACTTAAACAATGCACACTGCCCCTGACAGCAGCAGGCCAAGTGGACATGATAGTAACAGAAATGGGAGTTCTGAATGTAACTCCGAAGGGTCTGGTGCTGACTGAGATAGCACCGGAGACAGAACTGGGTGAAGTAATAGCAATGACAGAAGCTGAGATTATTGTAGCTGATGACCTGAAGGTTATGGAAGTATAAACGGCAGGTAATTGTAGGGGCTGGTTTCCACGCCAGCCCGTGTGCATAACATGTCATTCTGAACGCAGTGAAGAATCTTACAAAAGTGCTATTTACAGTAAATAAACCAATATAAGACGGATTTAATATCCGTCTTTTTTGTTTGCTCAAAATGCCTGGTACCCCGACACAGTAATATTTGTGTATAAAAAACAATAGCGAGGCAATAATTTAAAGGAAGTAGGAGGGGTACTATGAAAAATAAAAAAATGATAGCTTTATATATTATTTTCATTTTAGCCGTAGCAGTTCTCTTAAGCAGCAGACTGGGAAACCTGAAGCGTCAGACTGCTATAGAGGATTCACTGATTAAGAGCATGCAGAGTGCAAAGGCTCAAGTATTGGAAAGCACAATAAGTGCATGGACAAAAATAAGTAATCAATTCATGACAGAAGAACAGATAGATTCAGAAATGATGACCATATTGGAAGCGGTGAAGCCTGACAAGACAAGCGTCAGTATCGATAAGGAAAGCAGCGAGGGGCATAACCGTCAGACACTGCATGCCAGCGCAGGCAGCAAATACTATAATATTTCAGTGGAATCCATAGAAACAGAAAAGGGTGGAGAGACCTATGCCATTATCGATGTATCCATAGACGGCAATTGCACTGAGTTGACAGCGGAGCGTGAAAAGCTGGAGGGGTATCTTACAAGCAGAAGTAAAAATCCTGAAATCAGCAGCTGTATCATCGGGGTATATGAAGGAAAGCTTACAGAGAATGAAATGCGCATAAAAATATCCGATGCCTTAAACGCCGTTTCTGCAAAACAGGTGGAAGGTCTTGCAACTGAAGAAGTAAACAGTATCTCTGCTTTCAGCGGAAACATAAGTAACTTTATTTTGTCAAATAATAAGAAGGTAAATATGCAGATTGCGATGAGATACAGCTCATATGATAATAAAACCTATATTTGGATTGGCTCGCCGCTGATTCATGTAGAATACTAGCTGCTAAGCGGGAGGAACAAAATTGTCAACTTTAATAGTAGAAAGTCCCTGCCGGCTGCAGGGAACTGTAAATATCAGCTGTGCAAAGAATGCCATACTTCCAATTATAGCTGCCACGCTTCTGACGGAAGACAGGTGCAGACTGGAGGACATTGCAGCCTTAGAAGACGTAAAGGTTATGATAGAGGTGGTAAACTCACTGGGAGCAGAGACAAATCTGGACGGCGCAAATACTTTGGAGATAACTGCAAAGAAGATTGAGAGGAATGAAGCTTCCTATGAGCTGATAAGAAAAATGCGTGCATCATTTCTGATAATGGGACCGATGCTTGCCAGAACAGGAAAGGTTAAGATATCTTTGCCGGGGGGATGCGCCATCGGCTCCCGTCCCATAGATTTGCATCTCAAAGGCTTCGCTGCCATGGGGGCAAATATAACTCTGGGACATGGATATATCGAGGCCTATGCCGACAGACTGAAGGGTGAAAGCATTTATCTGGACTTCCCCAGTGTAGGGGCAACAGAAAACATAATGATGGCTGCGGCTTTGGCTGAGGGTGTCACTACCATAGAAAATGCTGCTGAAGAGCCTGAAATTGTTGATTTAGCGAATTTCCTCAACAAAATGGGAGCCCGGGTCAAGGGCGCCGGAACTGACACTATAAAGGTGGAAGGAGTTAGAGAGCTTAAGGGAGCTGCCCATTCAGCAATACCTGACAGGATAGAGGCAGGTACCTTTATGGTAGCAGCCGCAGCAACAAGAGGAGATGTGCTGATTGAAGGCGTAGTACCGGAGCACGTTAAGCCTATTACAGCCAAACTGAAGGAAATGGGCGCAGAGGTCAATGAGTATGAGAAGTCAATCAGGGTCAATGCAACTGAACGCTTAAAATCCGTTGATATAAAAACTATGCCCTATCCCGGCTTCCCAACTGACATGCAGTCTCCGATGATGACAGCAATGTGTGTTGCAAAGGGAACCAGTGTAATAACCGAAACAGTGTTTGAAAACAGATTTATGCATATCAGTGAACTAAAGCTCATGGGAGCAAAGATAAAGGTAGACGGCAGGAGTGCCATAGTTGAAGGCGTTGAAAGGTTAAGCGGAGCAAAGGTTAGGGCTACCGATTTAAGAGCAGGCGCTGCCCTGATAATTGCCGGTTTATGCAGCGATGGACCCACCGAGATATCAGATGTATATCATATAGACAGAGGCTACATAAATATTGAAGAGAAAATGAAAGGCTTAGGAGCCAGCATCATCAGGGTATAATAGAATCTTATATAAAAGAGCAAATAGCGTAATAATTATTACGCTATTTGCTCTTTTAGTTATTCCACTTTCAGCAAACCTTTTTTGTACGAAGTGACTATAAGCAAGTCCAATTCCTGACTACATTTCAGAACCTCCTTGCTTTGTGTACCGTGAAGCTCAACCAGCTTATTTAATTTTTGTTTGAGATATTCTATTTTGTCACGTATAAGCTTATGCTCCATCTATATCCCCCCTGACACACAATTAATATACATGTATATTTCGCCACAAATCATCAAAATCTTACTTGGTTAACAGATATTTCGTTCGACAAATTATTACATATTTATACAATGCGGCTAATATGTATACACTTATCATAAAAATATATGTCATACAATCAGCAAAGTAAAAATATGATTTATATAGCATTTAATTGTATGCCTGAAGGAAGAGAACCGAGAAAATGACAGATGGAAGAGGGGATGTATTTGAAGAGAGCTCTGGTAGCGATGCTTACACTTATGCTTATCATATTTATGCTGCCTTTGCTGATTTTGAAGAGCTGTACAGTAGAAGAAACGAAGAAAATAAATGATTTTGAAGATGCAGGTTCTTTTACTATAACAGTATTTAACACAGCAGAGGGCGAGCTTCAAGAGACCAATCTTGAGGAATATATTCTGGGAGTTCTGGCAGGAGAGATGCCTTCGGAATTTGATATTGAAGCACTGAAGGCCCAAGCTTTGGCAGCTAGGACATATACCTTGATGAGAACAAGGGTCTTTGGCGGGGACGGATGTACAGCACACGGGGGAGCGGATGTTTGTACCGATCCGGCACACTGTCAAGCATACGAAGACCCAAAGACCATTAGCTATAATTATGAAAAGTATAAGAAGGCTGTCTTAGAAACAAGGGGAGAGGTAATAGTATATAACGATGCTTTGATTGATGCAGTATTTCACTCTACCAGCGGAGGTAAGACCGAAAACTCTGAGGAGGTTTGGTCCAGCAAGGTACCTTATTTGAGAAGCGTGATAAGTGAATATGAGGAGCATTCGCCCAAACTGATTACAAAGAAGGAAGTTAAGGTTAATGACTTCATAGCGGCTATGAAAAAGCTGGATAGTGATATAGAACTGTCCGGCAAGAATATAAAGAATCAGATTAAGATACTGGACAGAAGTGAAGGAGGCCGCATAAAGAGTATTCAGATAGGAGGAAAGACCAAAACAGGAACCGCCGTAAGAGGAGCCTTGGGGTTGAACTCATCAAACTTCAGCATAAGCTACAGCGGTGATACTATGACCTTCACGGTCATTGGAAACGGACACGGCATAGGGCTCAGTCAATACGGGGCGGATGGAATGGCAAAGAACGGCTATAAATATGAAGATATAGTTAAGCACTATTATCAGGGTGTGGAAATAATTACGATTGAGGAGCTGATGAAAATAAGGAACTAAGACTGTGAGTAAATTACAAAAATATGTAAAATAGTTGCCTGTGCTTGTATTATTTTTGGAATCTCTGGAAATAATACAGGTGGAGGTG
>JAQZBM010000174.1 GCA_029238945.1 Clostridia bacterium | reverse complement strand
CCTTAGACACTAAATCAACCAATGTTGAGTATTCTTGCTGCAAGTTTACAGTTGTAACCATATCTTTCTTTTCAAGAATAGTTTCATGGAAGAACTCATATGTTCCATGGTTTTCATTTGGACCGTAGAACTTTATTTCTTCTGCCGGCCAGTCAGCTCTGATATCAGACCAAAGCACCTTGTCATCTGCCTTATATTTACCTGATAAGTACATATTAATTATTTCTTCTTTTTTCATTTCTTTGGCCCATGTATTTTCCTTATTGATAACCATTGTTAAGCCGTCCAGAGCCACTTTGAATTCCAGAAACTCTACGCCGTTAGCTTTTGCATCAGCTGCTTCTTGGTCCTTTATCTTTCTTGATGCATCAGAAAAGTTTATTTCTCCCGGTATGAACTTTTTGAAACCAGCACTTGAACCAGCTCTTCCAACTTGTACGCTTACACCTGGCTGTACGTTAGCCATATATTCTTCTGCAATGTTAGCCATTAAAGGATATACAGTACCGGATCCGTCAACAATTACTTTGCCTTCAAGCTTTGTATCAGCTGTTTTGTCAGCCGCACCAGGAGTATCTGTGCCTTGTTCGCTTGTACAACCAGCAAGTATACTTCCAACCAGCACAAGTACCATTATAATACTTAATAATTTTCTGCTCATTTTGAATATCTCTCCTTTGATTAAGAAATTTTTCTTTCTACAATACATACTTTAACATCCAATTGTTAATCTAATATAGGATTATTGTTAACTCCTGGTTAACTCTTTCAAAGCTTGTATAAAATATATTCTCTAATAATATGCTACTATTCTATATGATTTATTTGAAAAACTTCTTATTACATGATTAAATAAACAGACCACTTTTACCATGTATGTCTCCTTTAACCGAATCTTCCTGTGATATAGTCTTCAGTTCTCTTATCTCTAGGCTTATAGAAAATGTTTTCGGTCTTGTCTGCTTCCACAACTTCTCCTGTCAGAAAAAACGCTGTATAATCAGAAATTCTTCCTGCCTGCTGCATATTATGTGTAACTATGACCACAGAATATTGCTTTTTCAGCTCCTCCATCAAGTCTTCTATTTTAAGAGTTGATGCCGGGTCAAGAGCGGAGGTTGGTTCATCCATTAGTAGCACTTCCGGCTCTACAGCCAGTACACGTGCAATACATAGTCTTTGCTGCTGTCCTCCCGATAGTCCTAATGCTGACTTATGCAGCCTGTCCTTTACCTCGTCCCACAGTGCAGCGCCTTTTAAACTTCTCTCTACAATTTCGTTAAGCTTTCTCTTATCCTTTACACCGTGAATCTTAGGACCGTAGGCAATATTTTCGTATACTGACATCGGAAAAGGGTTAGGTTTTTGAAAAACCATTCCAACTCTCTTACGCAGCTCAATTACATTATGTTTTTTAATATCCAGCCCATCCAGAGTTATGCTTCCATCAATTTTTACTCCGTCTATCAGATCATTCATTCTGTTTATTGTCCTCAAAAAGGTTGATTTACCGCAGCCTGAAGGACCAATAAGTGCTGTTACTGCATTTTCTGCTACATCAATATTTATATTCTTTAGAGCATGGAAATCTCCATAATATAGATTTAAATTTCGAGCTTCTATCTTATTTTTCATTTTACCCCTCCATCTTTATTAATAGTAGTATCTGCAATTAAGCTGATTTATATAGTATTTTCTGTATACTGAGCCTTTAATTCAGCCGAATATATACCAAATGACTAGTTCTAGACATTCATCAGTGCAAAATACTCATTGAGATTTAGTTGTATTTCATAATAATTTTATTTCATAATCAGAGAAGTGTTATTAATAAAAAGTAAATTATATGTTAAGACTATGTTAAGTTTATAAAAATCAGTTTCAGCTGCTTCAATACTGTATGTTTTTATAATTACACCTCCACTGTACGAAGGCTTCCGTCTGATGACCATGTCAGGCAAAACAAACAGCCGGTATGACACCGGCTGTTTGTTTTGTGATTTAGCATAATATTAAATTTATCTATCTCTTTATCGGCAATATCACGGTGAATTCAGTTCCTTTTCCTTCTTCACTATTAACCTCTATTTTGCCTTCAAACTGCATCACTATATGCTTTACAATTGCCAGTCCCAGTCCGGTACCTCCTACCTTTCGGGACCTTGCCTTGTCAATTCTGTAAAATCTCTCAAAAAGCCTTGGAATATGCTCTTTTGAAATTCCTATTCCATTATCTTTTATTTTGATTACTACATTATTGTCTTCATTATATGCGGAAACATCTACTTTGCCGTTTTCCGGTGTGTATTTGATTGCATTATCCACCAGATTGATAAGCATTTGCTTCAGCTTATCTGATTCCCCTTTCAGGTCGGAAACCTCCGCTGAAATCTTGTCTGTAATAGCAATATTCTTTACTTCAGCTTGGTTTTGCAGCATGGATACCACTTCACTGAGAACCTTCCTTGTATCAATTCTCTCTTCGTTAAGCTTTACTTTCCTGCTTTCCAGCTCGGACAGGGACAGGATATCCGATATCAGTCTGTGCAATCTGTCAGCTTCGTCCTCTATAATGTTTAAGAACCTCATTGAAGTGTCCGGGTCCTCCACAGCACCGTTCTTAAGGGTCTCAACAAAGCCCTTTATTGAGGTCAATGGCGTCTTCAGCTCATGGGTCACATTTGCTACGAACTCGCTTCGCATTCCTTCCAGCTTCCTGATTTCTGTAACGTCCTGCAATATAATGATAATTCCTATAATTCTCTCACTCTCCGGATATTTTATAGGATTTGTATAAAGCTTATATAGCTTCTCCTCCGGATAGTTTAGAGACAGTTCTGTATCAGTGAAGCTTTTATTTTCCAAAACACTTCGTATTAAATTATCTATTTTATTATTTCTTATAACCCTAAGCAGATGCTTGCCTGAGACCTCCTCCTCCTGGATATCCAGCATCTTTATTGCCATAGGGTTGATGAACAATATTCTATTACTGGTATCAACTGCTATAATCCCATTAATTACACTGGATAATATGGCTTCCATCTTGGTATTTTTGTCATTTATACTATTTATCTTGTCCTTAAGAGAAGACGCCATAAAATCTATGGACTTTGCCAATTCTCCCAGTTCATCCTTATCGATTATGCTGATTTCTGTGTCCAGCCTGCCTTTGGTAATCTCAGCAGCTGCATCCTTGATTTTCTTGATAGGACTTGTAATATTTGCAGCAAAGGTGTAGGCCAAAAGAAGAGCAAGAATCAGCCCCGGAGCTAATGCGCCAAAGGTGCTTAAGCTTATGCTTTTTGATATGTCCTTCAGCTCCTCTAGTGGTGTAGCCAATCTTACAACTGCATTGATTTTTTCGTCCTTATACACAGGCTGAGCGATATAAAGGAAGTCTACCTGCATAGTTGTACTGAAGCGTTTCTGCCTGCCTACTTTGCCTGTAAGAGCCTGCTGCACCTCCGGTCTTTTCAGATGGTTTTCCATCAGATTTGCATCATAGTCTGTCTCTGCAATTACCTTGCCTGAAGTATCGATGATAGTTATTCTCGTATTGGTATTTGCACTTACTCTGTGTAGTGCTGACTGCATACTCTTGATATCGTTTTCATTAATATTCTCAGCCAGCATTTCTTTTATTATATTTGCCTCGGATATCAGCTTATCTTCCACATCTCTGTTGAAAATATCCTTAACTACACTAGTAGTAATGAAACCCGATATAGTCAAGCTGATAAGCAGAACTACTGCAAAATAAGTAAAAATCTTTCTTTGCACTATTTATCACCTTCAGCGGCAGCTTTGTAGCCTACACCTCTGATGGTCTCAATTATCTGGTTGCTGCCGTCCTCATCCTTAATCTTTTGTCTAAGATGTCTTATATGAACGTCTACCGTTCTGGTTTCTCCCAGGTAGTCATAGCCCCATATTTTATCCAAGAGCAGGTCTCTGGTCAGTACCTTGCCCTGATTTTCAATAAGCATTTTCAGAAGTTCAAACTCCTTAAGGGTCAAGGAGAGCTTTTCATCACCTTTTCTGACCTCATATTTTTCTTTATCAATTGTAATATCCCTATAGCTTATTATAGGTCCGCCTTGAGCTTCAGCGTTCTCATGAACTTCAATGTCATCCTCATATCTTCTGAGTGCCGCCCTTACCCTGGCTACCATTTCCTTCACGCTGAAGGGCTTTGTTATATAGTCATCTGCGCCAAGCTCTAAGCCCAGCACCTTGTCAAACTCCTCACTTTTGGCAGTCAGCATTATGATTGGCGTCTTCTTAGTCCGCTTGTCGGCTCTTAGCCTTCTGCATATTTCCAGCCCATCCATTCCGGGGAGCATCAAGTCCAAAAGTATGATGTCATATTTGCCCGTAAGCGCCTCATTTAAGCCTTCCAGACCGTTTTCTGCAACACTCACCTGGAAGCCGTTTTTCTCCAGATTGTATTTCAGAAGCTCTTGTATGTGAAGTTCATCTTCAATTGCCAGTACTCTTTGGTTGGTCATGCTTTTATACCTCCAAAATTTCTACTTTAGTTCTATTATTGCTGACAGGCTGCCGGTTCTTCCCTTATCTCTTCTGTGTGAGAAAAACAGCTCCTCATTGCAGCAGGTGCAGAGACCGCTGATTGTAATATTTTTCTCCTGTACTCCAATTTCCTTTAGTGTCAGTAATATTGCCTGCCACAAATCTGCTGTATAATGCTCCTCATCCTTCCTTTGCATGAAAAGCTCCCAGTCAGCAAAGCTATTTCTGAAGATTTGTGCCGCATCCTCTTTTATCTCAAAGCATTTCATCTCAATGCTGGGTCCGATGCCTACAAGACAATCCTCAGGTTTTGTACCGAATGTGTCTGACATTTTTCTTATAGTTTTGGCTGCTATCTTTAGGGTAGTTCCCTTCCAGCCTGAGTGTGCCAACCCTACAGCCTTATTCACCGGGTCTAATATGAAAACCGGTACACAGTCTGCATAAAAAGTAATTAAAGGAACTCCCGGAACATTTGTTATCAACGCATCTACTTTTTTTATATCTGATTCCCTGGTTATACCCTTGCCTATATCTGCCTCAGTTACAACTCTTACCTCATCCCCATGGACCTGGTCAGACAGCACCAGCTTCCTGTAGTCAATACCAATGGCGCTGCAAACGGTATCCAGGTTTTTTATAACATTTTCCCTTATATCATCCTTTATAAGAGAAGTGTTCAGACTGTTATAAATACCCTCGCTTGCTCCGCCTCTCCTTGTAGTAAAGCAGTGCTTCACCAAGCCGCTGGAATCAAAATTCGGTATCGTCAAATATACAAGAGAGTCTCTTTGATGGATTTTAAATTTGCTGTTAATCTTAATCCCTCCAATATCTTTGCTGCTTATATTGTTATTAATATTCATTTTATATTAACCTTTTGTATGATATATATTTAATGTTAATATTTTTTAATAGCTTTATCAACTTTCAAAAAAGAAAAAGCCCAAATAAATGAGCTTTTTACAATAATTTAACATTAATTTAACCTTCCGGCTGCCTTTTGCTGTGCATCCATCAACAGCTTTTCAAGCTCTGTCGCTTCGCTGCGCTTGCTTGAAGCTTTATCCATAAGTATATTGGATTTGATATGGCTGCTTTTTGTTTCCTGTGCAGGTATCCCAACTGCCGTAATATTTGGCGACAAGTTTTTCAAAACAACTGCCCCAGCACCTATTTTGGTGTTATCGCCTATAGTTACAGGTCCTAAAACCTTCGCTCCGGAACCAATGGTAACGTTGTTTCCGATAGTAGGGTGTCTCTTTCCCTTATCCTTGCCTGTGCCTCCCAAAGTCACACCCTGATAAATTGTCACATCATCACCCACTACAGCTGTCTCCCCAATAACAACACCCATACCGTGATCTATGAAAAATCTTCTTCCTATAACTGCGCCGGGATGTATCTCAATGCCTGTAAAGAATCTTGAAATTTGCGAAATTATCCTGGCTATCAGGAAAAACTTATGTTCATAGAGAAAATGAGCTATTTTATGGCTAAATACAGCATGCAGTCCCGGATAGCACAGAAGTACTTCC
>JAQZBM010000173.1 GCA_029238945.1 Clostridia bacterium | reverse complement strand
CTGCCTTATCGGTGTTTGAACAGTATAATATCAAGCTGGCTTTATCCGGACACATTCACCTTCAGGATATAAAATCCTATAATAAGGAAGAATATCAGGTTTATGATATTGCAACCGGAAGCATCAGTGTATATCCGCAAAAGTATGGTGTACTGAAATATTCGCCGAAAGAAGGATTTTACTATAATACCGCTGGGGTTGATGTAGAGAATTGGTCGAGAGCCGCGGGAATCACAGATTATGACCTTAATAATTTTAGGGAGCATGCTAAGAAACTGTATGGAGACCGGATATACTCAAGGACTGTGTCCAGACTGGGGATTACGGATTTTTATACCAGTGAAGAGCTCAAGCTGATGGGTGAGGTATATAGGACATTGAATTTAAGATACTATGAGGGGGAAAAAGAAGTAGGTAATGAAGAAATCAGAAACTCGGCAGGCTATAAGCTGTGGCTGTCTGCAGAAGATACTTTTTTACGGCAGAATTTAATCAGACTGGTTGACGCAAATGGCGAGAAAAATCATAAGTTGCATATAGAAAAAAACAGATAACCGGAAGGTTATCTGTTTTACATTGCTTCAGAAACTATTTTTTCAGCTCCTGTTTTCCTGTTATTGTGCTGGGACCCTTAGCATCATCAGTTGTAAATGTGTTCTTAGCTTCATCAGTTGTGAAATATATATTTCCGTCAACTGTAGCGTTAACTAGTTTGAAGTTATTAGCATTCACATATATGTCGCCCTTGAAGGTTCCATAGGTAATTTCAGCATATGGACTGTTGATTGTCAGCTTCGGAGCTGTCAAGGTGAATCTGCCTGTTACATTTCTCTGGTCATCTTGTGTATAAAGGGCTAGCTTACGTTGAAGTATATCCTTGCCTGCATCATCCTTCTTGCCGTTCTTGAACTCGCCGTCAAGTACCAGCTCTTTATCAAAGGTCAAATCCTTTAGTGTTGCAATAATCCATGTGCCTGTGTTGCTGATAGCCTTTTCGAAGGCCCCTTCATTGTCAACTATGGAAGCTGATGTTGCAACATCAGGAGTTGTATCCGGCGGATTGTTTACTTGACCCTGATCTGCCGGCGGAGTTGTTGCAGGGGGTTGCTCAGCGGGCTCTTGCGGAGCACAGCCAATAAACAGTGAGACTAATAGAATTAATGTTAATAATAAGGCTTTTGTTTTCATTAATATCCTCCTCATTCATGTTTTGGTTTATATTTCAAATACATTATAACCAGATTCATATGAATTCATGTAAAGTCTCATATTTTTAATAAAAAAAACAGTTGGTCAACTGTATAATCAGAAAACCAACTGTTTCTATCTTAAACGTTATTCAATTACTTCTTAAGCTCTTGTACTCCAGTTACCTTGCTTGTTTCATCCATTGTGAATGACTTTTGAGCTTCTTCAGTTGTGAAGTATATGTTTCCTTCTACTGCTTGGTCAACTAGGTTGAAACCAGGAGCGGATACATAGATATCACCCTTGAAAATACCCTTTTGGATTGTAGCATTTGGGCTTAGTATAGTCAACTTTGGAGCTGTTAAAGTATATCTTGCTGTTACATTTCTCTTATCGTCTTGAGCATAAAGAGCTATCTTACGCTTTAAGTCTTTAGCAGCGTCGTTCTTATCATGGAACTCGCCTTCCATTACTAATTCCTTGTCAACAGTTAAATCGCCTAATATAGCGATTATCCAAGTACCATCCTTGCTGATAGCCTTTTCAAATGCTGCGGCTTCGTTAACTAGTGAAGCTGTTGTTACAACCTCAGGTGTTTCTGGAGCTGGTGTTTCAACTGGTGCTGGAGCTGGTGCAGGTGCTGGCGCTGGCGCAGGTTGTTGAGTGCAACCAACTGCAAGTGCAGTTACCATAGTTAGTGTTAGTAACATTGCTTTTGCTTTCATTTAAAAAATCCCCCTAACAAAATATGTATGTTATTGTATATATAAATCACGCAAAAGTTTAGTTGGAACTTTAGTGCTATGCGTAATTTATAAACTACCGGAATGTGATCTGCTGCCAACCGAATGTGAAATATTTAGCACAACCACAAGGACGATTATAGCATACATGATAAATAACTGACAAGCATTATGTCGAATATGATAAAATATTGTCGAAGAGTTGGAAAATATCATTCTATATTATGGTAAAAAATAAACCCTGCCGGCATGACAAAGCAGGGTTTGTGTACTTCTAGAAGTCATCCTTTACAAGCTTCTCAACTATATTGACATCATTATATTTATGCAAAGGCATAACAGTAGGACTATCAATTATATCTCCCTCATAAGTAAATCTCGAACCGTGGCAGGGGCAGTCCCAGGATTTTTCTGCAGAGTTCCACTGCAGCTCACAGCCCATATGTGTACAGGTTGTATTGACTAAGTGCAGGGTACCCTGCTCATCTCTATATGCACCTACTCTATCCCCATCCTTAATAATAACCTTAGCTTCACCGGGCTTTATATCCTCTACATCATTGGGAAGAAGCTCAAGTTTGCCTGTTATAAATTCCTTGGCAACGTTAAGGTTTTCCTTTACAAACTCCTTAGCCGAGGCAGTTATGGTTTTACGGGAGGGGTTATATACATCCTGGTAAGGGCTGCTGCCGTTGACAATCAAGTCCTTCAAAATCATAGCGGAGACTGTACTGTTTGTCATTCCCCATTTACGATAGCCTGTAGCAACATAAAGGTTCGGAGTATCTTTGGTATACTGACCGATATAGGGTACATCATCCACGGTCATGCAGTCCTGGGTAGACCATCGGTAAGGTATATCCTCTACAGTAAAGTAATCCTTAGAAAAGGCTATCAATGCCTTATAATGGTCTGTGGTATCCTTGCCCTGACCTGTTTTATGGTGTTCTCCACCGATAATAAGCAGCTCACCCTGGTCGGTAATCTGAGAACGAATGGACTTTGCCGGATCCTCTGCTGTAATGTACATACCGCCGGGATACTTCTCCTTAACCTTGACTCCTAAGGCATAGGATCTCTCAGGATATATTCTGGCAAAATACATACCGTGCTTGTTATAGAAGGGATAGTGTGAGGCTATTATCACTTTGTCTGCAGTTATCTTATATCCGTTTTTCGTTGTTATTATATGGGGGCCGTCTCCTTCAATGTCAATAGCCCTTGTCTGCTCATAAATTTGGCCGCCGTGTTTTGTAACCTCTTCTGCAATAGCCAGCAGATATTTCCTGGGGTGGAACTGTGCTTGATTTTCAAAACGCACAGCCGCCTTTATGGGGATATCAAAGGGTATTTCCTCCAAATAGGATGCCTTGATTCCAAGACTGGAGGCTGTATCTGCTTCATCCTTAATCTGTTGAATATATTGATCCTGCCTTGTAAATACATAGGATGGCTGATGCATGAAATCACAGTCGATATGGAGCTCGTTTTGCAGTTTCTCTATCAGCCCTATTGCTGATTCATTTGCTTCTGCATATTGCTGTGCGAACTCCATACTCATTTTGTTTTTTATCTTGTTATATATCAGTCCATGCTGGGAGGTAATCTTTGCTGTGGTATGCCCTGTGGTTCCTTGCAATATATGGTCTGCCTCAATTATAGCTGCCTTTACTCCTTCCTTGGTAAGAAGATAGGCGCAGGAAATGCCTGACATACCTCCCCCCACGATAGCTGTATCAACCTTTATATCCTCATTCAGGGCTGGATAGTCTGTAGAGGGCGTTGATGCCATCCAGTAGGACTGAGGCGGTTTATTAAAGACCTTCTCTTCATTAAAACTCATAATATTCCTCCAAATTTAATATGTGATATACACAGTTATTTTTTACATCAGCTAGAAAAATATCCATAGATAGAAGTATTTATGTATTACAAAATAACTGACTTTGATGGAAAAAAGAGCTTTAACTTTATATCATTTATAGGACCTAAGCCCTAAGGTTATGGTAAGTTTGATTCATTTTAACTTAGTTTTGTTGAAATAGAATTCCAAAATTGATATATTAATAACGAATGCTTGTCGAAATGTGTCATAATTGTCAGCGTTAGAGCAGATAATGTACATCAACTAATGAAGAATCCTGTTAATGCATGGATATCATGTGTCAAAAAGGAGGAGTTATTATTATTAAATTTGATAGATCGCTGATAACATCCATAAGCAGCAGGGGAACAAAAGGTTTCTACAGCAATATGAACGCTAAAAAAAGAAACATTGAAGTCCCAACTGAAGAAACCTTCAGAAATATATACAGCAAGGCAAAAGACGGCAACGAGTTTGCAGCGGTATTGCTGGATGAATGGCAAAGAAACTGCAGTCCTCAAAATGATAAAGAAAAACAAATTATTTCATTGATAAATAAAGCTGCAAATACATTATTTAAATGAAAGACTTAAGGGATACCTTTAAACGGATTACCGGTTTGAAGGTATCTTTTTTTTTGATTATTTGTACAAGTTTTGAAACCAAACCTATGGAATAACCGTCAAATTAATGAACAATAGTATAGCCTTGTTATATATTCAACTTTATCTATATATTACAGTAAAGTTACAGATTCATTAAAAAGTGGTAAAGGAGGGAGGCTTCTGAATATAAATGTTGAAGTGTATAGGTAAGTACCAACAAAAATAACTTTATAAGGAGCAGGACATGAAGAAAAGTTTAAAAATCACTATCTTTTTACTGGTTCTATCACTGACACTGTCTATGGTTGCAGTGCCTTCTATCTCCAATGCCGAAGAGAAGCCGGAGCTTAGGGGAGTGTGGGTTGCATCAGTGGTGAACATTGACTATCCTTCTAAGGCAACCATGGATGTGGAGAGCCTGAAAAGTGAAGCCATTAAAATACTGGATAATGCAAAGGCAATGAGAATGAATGCTGTATTCTTACAGGTTCGCCCTGCCTCAGATGCATTATATAAATCAAAATACTTCCCTTGGTCGAAGTATTTGACAGGAATCCAAGGATTAGCACCGGCAGACGGCTTTGACCCTCTTAGCTTCTGGGTGGAGGAAGCCCATAAAAGGGGAATGGAGCTTCATGCATGGATAAATCCTTACAGAATAACCAAGAAGACAGCTGCCGAACCGGCTCAGGAGCTTGCAACCTTGTATCCATTCAATCCGGCTGTTCTCCATCCGGAATGGGTGGTAAAATATATGGACGATTTGTACTATGACCCGGGCATACCGGAGGTAAGACAACTGGTAATTGACGGAGTTCTTGAGATTGTAGAAGGCTACAATGTAGATGGAATTCACTTTGATGATTATTTCTACCCCGCTAAAGGCTTCAATGATGCAGCCTCTTATAAGAAATACGGTTCAGCTTATAAAAGCATTGATGATTGGCGAAGAGAAAATGTAAATATACTGATAAAGGATTTGTCAAAGGCAATCAATGATACAGGAAAGCCTGTGAGCTTTGGGGTAAGCCCCTTCGGAATATGGGCAAACAGCAGCTCAAGCCCTCTGGGAAGCGATACTAAAGGAAATCAATCATACTTCAGTCAGTATGCCGATACAAGAAAGTGGGTAAAAGAAGGCTGGCTGGATTACATAGCACCTCAAATATACTGGAATATCGGTTACTCTATAGCTGACTACAGCAAGATTGTTGGCTGGTGGGAAGATGTTGTGGACGGAACAAAGGTGGACTTGTATATAGGGCAGGCAGCTTACAAAGCAGGAAACTCTAATCCTATGAGCCCATGGTATGGGGTTGCAGAGATAGAAAAGCAGCTAAAGCTGAATGAAGAAAGCCCTGAAGTGAAGGGAAGCATATTCTTCAGCTATAAGTCCTTTGCAAATAATCCTGCTTTAAGCGCAGCGGTAAAGGCTATCCATGAGCAGCAGGACGGTGTAGTTGCAGAAACTCCGGTTACTGTTGCAAGACCTTGGGGAAACACAAGAACAAGCTTAGCGCAGTATTATATAGCCGGCGCTTCTGACCCTGCGAAGCCTTTATACATAAATGGGAAGCTGATTGAGAAAAGGTCAAGTCAGGGCTTCTTCGGAGTTCTTGTAAACCTTACAAATGGTGCAAATGCATTTACCTTCTCGCAGGAGGGAACCTTTGCTACCCGCGTCATTTTCAAGGATTCTGCAGCACCG
>JAQZBM010000172.1 GCA_029238945.1 Clostridia bacterium | reverse complement strand
TGTCAGTAGCACCCTGGCAAGCCTGTTACCTGTCACCTGACACCTATGTTCTACATCGGCAGATAGGTGCTGCCATCCAATGGTATCAGCATTTGCAAGCCCGGAGTACCGACTGCAAGGCCTATAATATACAAGGTATATATTTTATTTGGTCTCAGGTTAATATTTGGTACTGTTAAAACTGTATTATTTGTTCCTGCCACTCTCACCTGGAACTCATGTCTTCCCGGTCTTATTCCTACATAGGTTGATATCTCCTCGTATTCAATGTCACTGAACAGTCTTGTGCCGTCACCATACAGATCTACGTTTGGTGAGCCCGGAGACAGGTGCACCACTCTTATATAGCTTCTGCCGGGCTGTCTTTGTATTGGGGGCTCAGGCACCAAGGTCAGCTCGATGTCTGCAAGCCTTCCTGTTGCCGCTACTGTAAAAATTGATCTGGGCGGGATATTTACATTTGTGTTTATAATTGGATTGACGCGGGTTCCGGTACGATAGACTGTAATGTTGTATAAGCCTCCTGCTATAGGGATATATGGTGTGAACTCCCTATAGGTTACATCCCTGGCTGCCAGATTATTATTCACATAAACGTCTACACCCGGAGCATCTGGGGAAGCATGCAGAACCCTGATATGGGATGTCATAGGTGCTTGTCTGGTCTGCCCTTCATAAGGATACCGGTATTGATTATACATATAAGTCACCTCTTTAAAATATAGCAATACACTGCATTATATGCATGCTATACTCTCAAGGTGACAAAAAGGCAAATACTTTTCGTATTTGCCTTACTTCATTCTATCCTTCACTGCTTGCTCGATTTCCAGCCCTGTTTTCACATTATCTTCCTTAAAGCCCAATCCGACTCCGACCTCAGGCCGCTGTGTGAAAGTAGGCGTTGCCTTACCAACTATGCCCTTTTTTGATTTACGTGTCATAAACACACCTCCCGCATTAGTTTTCTACAACACAGGATTAATATGCATAGATCATAGCTTCAGCTATCCTATTCTGACACCTGTTACCTAACACCTGTCACCTGTTATTATATGCTGCTAATGTCCTTGAAGCCTTCTCCCAAGGTTTCGTGGGCATCAATTATTGTCATAAAAGCTCTCTTGTCAATTTCGCTGATAAAATTCTTTAAGCGTATTACTTCCTTTCTGCCTATTGTAGTTGTTATAATTTCCTTCTCTTCTTCAGTAAAGGCACCCTTGGCAGTATAAACCGTAGCACCTCTTCCCAAGTCTTCCAGTATAAATCTTTTCACTTCTTCAGCTTTTGAGCTTATTATCATTACCTGCTTGCTGACATTTAAGCCCTCTATAACAGTATCAATTACAAAACCGTTTATCACCACACCCAGCAAGGCATACATTCCGGTTCTTGCGTCAAAGGCTATTGCCGCAAGCAGAGTTATGACGAAATCAGACAGAAGCAGAGACTTGCCTATGTCTATGTGTGCATATTTGTTAATAATCTTAGCTATAATATCGGTACCTCCGGTTGATGCATCCTGATTGAAAATAATCCCCATACCTATAGCAGAAATCAATATTCCAAAAATCAGCTCTATAAATACATCCCCCGTAATAGGCGCATTCATGGGCATAATTCTTTCAAAAAGCCATATAATTCCGGACAGGCTTAAGCTTGAATAAATAGTCTTCGCTCCGAAGCCTGAGCCTAGCAGTATAAATGCAACAACGAAGAGTATTACGTTCATCACAAGCATCAACAGACCTATAGGAATGCTTGGTGCATATCTCCCTATAACCATGGCAAGGCCGCTGACTCCCCCTGCTGCCAGATTGTTCGGTACCAGGAAAAAATGAATGCCTGCTGCCACAAGAATGCTTCCTATAGTCACCAGTATGTACTCCCTTATTTTCTTATCCATAAAACCACCTCAATATTATCTATAATACCTACGCCAGCTCATCATAGGCCTATATTATTATTTATACGGCTTTATTGCTGAAGCCAATATATATTTATATTACCATATATAGCCTTGATTTTTACTCATCAATATAAATTTTATGTAATATACACCAATTATATTTACACTGCATACAATGATATAATCAGAGAATCAGTAGGAGGTCGGATTTAATGCCCAATGAACTATTATATTCATTGCCAAATGCAATTTTAGATGAAATGAATGTTTGGATGCCGCTGCTATCTGAACACTTAAAGCTTCACAGAGGAGGACTTGACATAACCCCGAAGCAGGACTGCATATTCCGAAACCTTGATATTGCCGCCAGACAGATGGATTACCTTACATCTATGATTGTGTCAGCGGGCAAATCCGGCACCAACGCCCCACGAGAGCTTACCGGAATCATACTTCCTCAGGTTATCACTGTAAGAGATATCAAGCTCTTCATGTATCAAGGTATAGAGGCTTGCGAGATTCTGTCCATCATCCCCCCAGAGCAAGCAGACCATATCAGGAGAGAGACTGACAGGTTTATAGGAATCATAGGCGGTCCGAAGCCAACTCGTGAGCAGCTGGGTATACCTGGTGGAGACAAGATAGTACTTTCCGTTCCAAGACTTATGCTTCCAGATTTATCTGAGAATGAAAAATTCACAGCTTTGGTAGAGGAAATCATGTTCTTCTCTCACATAAACGAAGAGCACGCTCACATAACAGCCATGAGCACAAAGCCTGAAATACAAGAGAGGCTTGCAAAGAAAGCTAAGGAATTTGAAAAGCTGTTCAATGAAAATATGCATAAAGCCAAAGCAGTAGAAGAGAAGCATCGAGGACTTGAAAGGCTTATAAATGAAACCCTGAAGCTGATGAAGGATTATAGGGCCTTCGGCATGACTCTTGTAGAGGCAACTCAGAAATGTGCACTGCCCGGTCATCAGTTAAACACATGGCCGTCACTGTTTGACCACGTAATCCGTGAGGGAGACTATTTTGTTGAGCTGCTGATGCTGGGCTCAAAACACCTATAAAGATAAGACATCACGCAGAATGGCTCGCTTGTATAGGCGAGTCATACTTTTTAATGTTGTTTTTATATTGTAGTTAATAATGACAGCTTCCATGAATATACTTATATAACTATTAATTTTTATGAGGTGATTGAATATGTTAAATCCTATGAACACCGTTCCTTATATAGCGCAGTCCGATGATAACTTTTATAAGCTTAGTAAATGCTATAAAGTCACCTTAGATGATTTAATAGAAGCCAATCCCGGAGCCAACCCTGATACCTTGGAGATGGGTCAAATCATCAGCATACCTGTGACAGCCCCCCCATCCCCCGGTCCATCTATATCCGAAATATATGAAGTTCAAGAGGGCGACACAATGTATAAGCTTTCTCTGCGATACAATGTATCCCTGAGTGCTCTTATAAAAGCAAATCTTCATATTAATCCTGAATCCCTGCTGCCCGGTCAATGGATATGTATCCCTAAGACCTGGAATACGTATCATAATGCTCTATACAAGGTTGAGTTCAAGTACCCTATAAGATGGGCAAAAGTCAGCGACACCTTCTATGAAGGTCTGGATGGCTTTTTCAAATTATCTGCTGTAAATTCAAATTCAGCTTTACGGGACATCTGCAGAGAAGAGGCTTATCATAAGCTGAAGCCCTATGGTACTCATCCGGCAATATTGGATATCACAGCAGCGGATTTGCCTGCCTGCCTTATCGTACCTTCGCCTGACCAGCCTATGGAAATGAACGGCCAGTCTGCTATGCTGCTGCGCTATCCCAGTCCAATAATTATCAATGATAAATGCTATAATCATCTGATTATTTGGGCAGATGCAATGCATATTAAAGACCTTATAGCTGCACTTGTTATTCATATTTAAACACTATATAGTTGTATAATAGGAACAAAATGGGAATAATTATATTGAAGGATAGCTTAGGAGTGGTAGTTTGGATAAGAAGCGTATTTTTATAAGAGAATTGATTGGGTTTTTCCTGATTTCTATTTTAGGCACACTGCTTCATTTTTGCTTTGAATGGAGCGGCAGCTTCAAGCCGTTAGCATGGCTTTGCGCAGTGAATGAAAGTGTTTGGGAACATCTGAAAATCGGTTTTTGGCCTGCATTATTCTATACTATATATGAGTACTTCTCATTTGGCAGCAGAAAACGTAACTTTTGGACTGCAAAAGCTGCCGACCTGTACACAATCCCCCTTAGTATTACAATAGTATATTATATTGTAAAAGCCATTACCGGCCGGCATTTTCTATGGCTTGATATAGTTCTTTTTGTGGCATCAATCGCTCTAGCCCAGCTTATAAGCTATAGAATTATCACAAGCAGAAAGGACTATAGTAAATATACCGGTATATCCCTTTTCATGATCATTCTATTGACTATTGCCTTCAGTCTGTTTAGCTATTTCCCTCCCAAGCTGGATATTTTCAAGGACGTACCTACAGGAACCTATGGGATTCCAAAAAAATGAAGAGCATCGGCTGATGCTCTTTATGATAGATAAACTATGGTGAATTGAAAACTGATTTGTGAAAGCACACTTGAATTTAAGAGTTAGTATACTCTGTGAAATATTGCTGGGAAAGTGCGTAATTGCCGGCATGGACGCCGGCAGCGCCGTATCTAGCCAAGGAGGGCCTTTTACGGCGGTAGTACTTTTCCAGCAATATGAACAGCTAAGTATACTTAGGAGTAAATTTCGTGTGCTGCATAAACAGTTTTCAATTCACTTGATTTATATCACCTTTAGATTATCTCCCTATGCGCTTTTACTATGCTTTTATCGTAAAGTCGTATTTATAACTTCCCATATCTCCGGCTTTTCAAAGCCTATCTTCCAGGATGCAACACCTGCCAGGTCATACTGGTTTGCCAGTTCAACTCTAAGTCTGATGGAAGACTCATCCTCCAGCCATATCTTATAGGTTGCCCCGTCCTTTTTGTAGGTGGCAAAATACTGACCGCTGACTGCATCCCAAGTTTTTACGGCATTGTTCTCTGCTATCAGCTTTTCCGCCGCCTGCATCGAAACCGCACTTGAAGTGACAATAAGCTTGCCGCTTGCGTCATAGATTTCCTTCCAAACTCTTGTATAGAATGGCATGCCTAAAAGCAGCTTGTTGTTAGGTACCTCAAGAAGAACCTTCTTCATACTGTCCTCCACCCACTTCAGCTGTGCTACAGAGCCGCTGACAGGACTGCCTGACCAATGCTGGTCATATGCCATCAACGCGATATAATCCGCTGTCTGTGCTAAGGCTTGTCTGTCGTAGCAGGAAGACCAGTCTGAATTGTACGCTATAACAGTAACATCTACAGACAGTGTAATTCCCAGGGGCTTAGTCTGCTGATACAACTCTCTTACAAACTGCGTAAACAAATCCTTGTCTTTGGTATACATATATTCGAAGTCAATATTCAAGCCATCCAGCTTATAGTCCTTTGCATATTGTATAAGCTTATTAACTGCATTTTTCCTGGCTGTGGCATTATTCAAAAACTCCGAAGTCAGCTGACGATTGAAGTCATTGCCTACCAAAGCCCATACCTTATATCCGTTTTTATGAGCCCACTCTGTGTACTCCAGATTTGCTGAGCTGGCGAAGCTGCCGTCCTTGCTGATTAAAGTAAACCATGTAGGTGATATCACATCCAAGCCCGCTATCCTTGCAGTTCCGGACATATCAGGGGTGTTTTTATAAATATACTGCCATGTTAAATTTATCTTCTCACTTCTGTCAACATTTGCTTCATTTAGTATGCTGTATGCTGCTGAAGAATCATACACTGCCCATTTTTCATTGTTCTTCTTCATAAAAAGCTTTCGAGTAATCTTATATTCTCTCATACTGTCAAAGGTCGTGGTGCTTTTCATTTTATAGCTCACTGTAACTTCAGTAAGATACATTGACTTATTACTTATGAAGGCAATAAAGTCCGAAATGCTTCTGTCAAGATTGATATTTTGCAGCTCCAGGCTCTTTATTATTTCTTGTCTTTCTATGTTTTGCTTCTTTTCCTTGCCTATGGAATAAAGCAATATTTCCTGTCCATTCAAGGTACCTTGATTTGGGCTAGACATTTGGCTTTTCTCATAGTTTTCCGCCAAAGCAATCAATTGGTTGTTTTCA
>JAQZBM010000171.1 GCA_029238945.1 Clostridia bacterium | reverse complement strand
ACATTAACTAAATAATCTCAGATAACAAACATATGAAAAATGTTCAACACAAAACATATAGATGCTGTCCTTCTCTAATATATTATAATATGATAAATTCCTTTAATTTCCTGCATCTATTTAATGAAAGCAGGAATTTTACAAGACTTTTACAACATATTTGCAGGGAGGAAGCTGTATGGAACGTGCCTCAACAAAAGCCGCCTTGTACATAAGAGTAAGTACAGAAGAGCAGGCCTTGGAAGGACAATCCGTGGACGCTCAGCTGGAAACCCTCAAGCAATATTGTCAGCTCTATAATATTGAAATCTATAATACCTATAGAGACCTAGGCATATCCGGTAAGAGTGCGTCAAACCGCCCCGGGCTTATGCTGATGCTAAGCGATGCTTCCAAAGGGAAGTTCAATATGGTGCTTGTATGGAAAATATCCAGGCTTTCCCGCAGCCTGAAGGATCTGCTTCTGATAATAGATCAGCT
Organism: Clostridia bacterium; assembly: GCA_029238945.1. GTDB lineage: Bacteria > Bacillota > Clostridia > Lutisporales > Lutisporaceae > GWB2-37-7. Next base: position 5,673 of record JAQZBM010000171.1, on the reverse strand, counting down.
TGAACACTACGGAATTGTGTTTTGCAGTTATTCCGAAAGGTTCGATACCTCCAATGCGGTTGGACGTATGACCTTGCAGCTTTTGGGCTCCATAGCTGAGTTTGAAAGAAATACGATTATAGATAATGTTAAGCTGGGACTTGTTGAGTATGCCAGAAAGGGCGGTAAAACAGGCACTGTGCTTGGCTATGACTACGAAAACAAGCAGCTTGTGGTCAACAGTAAGGAGGCTTCTGCAGTAAAGCTGATTTTTAATCTATTTGTGAATAACAGAATGAGTATGAGAGAAATTACAGACTATCTGAATCAGCGAGGCTATAAAACAAAAAGAAACAAAAGCTTCCGCAAGGACAGCATATCAGTCATAATAAGAAATCCGGTCTACATAGGTATAAACAGACATAGCTTGAACTCACCCAATGAGTATCAGACAGAAGGAAATCATGAGCCCATAATAGACAATGAGTTGTGGCAGGCTGCACAGAGGCTTTTGGAAACCAATAGGCATAAGCGTCCTTCTAAAAATCCTCAATCAGGCTTCATACTATCAAGCAAGCTCATATGTCCCGACTGCAGAATGCCTATGCACGGCTTTTCAACCCGCTCTGCAGCAAAGGTCTACAGATATTACAAATGCAACGGCTGCGGCAGGCTTATTAAGGCCGATGCTATAGAAAACAAGGTGCTTTCTTTGCTTCACAGACTGCTTTTAACCAATGAAATTTTACAGGATACTCTAAATGCAGTTAATCATCATTCTGATATATCAATTAAGAAGGTGCAGCTTCAAAACATACAAAAGGAAATACAAGCTAACGACAGGCTGCTGGAAAGGTACTTGTCTTTGTTGGAAAGAGAAGCGCTTTGGAACAGCACCTCTATAACTGACAAGGTTAAGCAAATTGATATAAAGCTTAAGCAGCTTAAGAGAGAAGAGTCTGACCTTTTATCTGAAGCAAATATAACAGCCGAGGTATCCATTGACGACTATTATGCAGCCATAGAAAAGCTTTTCAAGGAAAAAGACACAAGAGAGCTTAAGCGTATTGTTGAGCTTTCCATAAGCTGTATCTGGGTTAATAAGGACTGTGATTCAGGTGTTGCAGCTTTTCTATTCAACACAGGCAATGCCTCTGAAGTGAATTTTGTAATTTAGTTGCATTCTCTGTACATGGTACTGCAACTAATATATCGAAATAATTCTTCGGTCCGACAGGCTCTGCTTCAGTAATAGTCATTATTGACTTGTTTCCTGTCAGCTTCTCGAACTTTTCAATCCACTCCAATGCCTTGCCAAACCTTGTATCAATAGTGGAGGCATTATAGGAAAATATAGGTGTGACTATAGCACCATGGCTTACAAGGTTTTCGACTTCCTTGTATACTTTGTCAAAGGTGCAGAAGGAGCCTGTTATAGCCAAGCCTATTTTAACTCCGTTCAGATTCATCATTTCCACCCTTTCGTCAACTTATTAACTGCTTGCAAACAGTATTAAATATATATTCAGCAGCTGATTTAGCAGCTATTTTACCGGGTATCCCAAGTGCATGTATAGTTTTTAAGCCTTTTTCCTGAGCGGCAGCAAAATCGACTCCTCCCGGAAGTGATGCCAAATCCAGTATCAATGTGTCGGACTTAACCAGCTCCAATCTGTTTGAATCCATTATTAAAGCAGGCACAGTATTTACTATTATATCCATCTCTCCAATATAGTCGTTCAGATTGTCGAGGTGAACAGCCTTCATGCCTCTTGTATTGATCCAAGTTATATCAGAATCCTTCCTTGCTTCAACATATACTTTTGCGCCAATGGCTTTGGTATATTCAGACAACAGTTTGCCTATTCTGCCGTATCCCAGTATCAGTACATTGCTTCCAAAAACCGTTCTCTCTGTCTCACTTATCATCAAAGCAATAGCACCTTCTGCAGTGGGAATTGTATTTTGTATCTGATAGCCTTCATCATGATGGTAGTCAATGTATTTGACATTAAAGTTTTCTGCCAGTTCCCTGGAGTTTTTATTCAAAGCGCCAAAAAACAACCTCTTATCCGGCGTAATCTTGGAGAATAAATCACTTATCTCTATGGGTTTTATAGCATAGGATGAGTTGATTTTGTTTAACTCCTTTGAAAAGGGTATGGGACCTATTATGACATCGCATTTAGAAACAGCTTCTTCCAGGCTGCCTAAATTTTCGGCTTGGCAAGCTGCAGCTTTTTCCATGCCATAGGTGTAAACACTATAGCCCTTCCTAAAGAAAATATTCGCAAGTTCAACCAGTCTGTCATCTCCACCTACAATCAGGAAGTTATGGTTTTCTGAGCCTCCCTTGCTGTCTTCCTTGCAAAGCATAAATATCTCCTCCAAATTATAAACTAATATATAGTATGAGTTTAATAAGACGTAGGTGTTTGTACTTTTCACCCAAAGCACAAGAAAAGCCTCCCATAAATTTAATGGAAGGCTGATTTTCATTTCAATATGTCGGCAAAGTCGATAATTATCATATCACTGCCTATTTTCCTCACTCTATCCCAAGGTATTTCCAGATATCTTCTATCTATGAAAAAGGATAGTTGATTTTTATTCTCCGGTACTATCAGAGATTTTATAAGACCGCTCTCCTCATCTACTACAAGGTCGCAGTCTCCCAAGAAACCAAGTCTTTCACAGGCTGGAAGAGAAACAATCTCTTTGCCGCCAAGCTTGCTGAATCTCATACACTCACCTCGCGCATCATTTTATAATACATTATATTCTATATATATGATGCCCGTGGACAAATATTCCTATCTTATGCCTGTAGAACCGAAGCCGCCGCTTCCTCTTTCCGTCTCTTCAAGCTCATCTGCCAAAGTAAGAGCAGCATTGTAGACCGGCATAAATACCAGCTGCGCTATCCTGTCTCCCGGATTTATAGTAAATTCCTTGTCGCTGTGGTTAACCATCGGGCAGACAATCTCTCCTGTATAATCAGAGTCTATGACACCGACACAATTAATGAGAGATATTCCGTTTTTACTGGATAAGCCGCTTCTCGGAAACACAAAGCCTCCTGCATACCTGTTCGGCAGCTGTATGGCAATCCCTGTCGGCACCTTGCATATCTCTCCGGGAGCTATAGTCACCGGCACCTCAATGCAAGCCTTTAGGTCCATACCTGCTGAACCGCTTGTTGCGTAAGAAGGTATGAAATCAGCTTGTCCATCAATTTTTCTCATTAACTTTATCTTTACATCTATATCCATATGTATGTCTCCTTTCAGTCGACATTAGGTATCAGGTGTCAGCTATTAGGTGTCAGCCAGCTCTTATTCTCTGCTTCGTAAGCCCTGCCTTGACGCCCCTGTTACCTGTTACCTGTTACCTGTCACCTAGCACCTAATTTATAATATCTCCTTCAGCTCGAAGCCTTTTTCCATAGGTCCTATTATGGCTCCGCCCATCCTATCAAGATTGGTCACCATTTCTATGGCCTGTTTCACACTTTCCATGTCAACCTTATCTATCTTCTCCAGCACCTCGCTTGGTGAGTATATTCTGTTGTACATAAGCTCTGACCTGCCAATGGAAATCATCCTTCCGCTGGTGCTTTCCAAGCCTAAGGTATAGCTTCCCTTCATCTGCTCCTTGGAGTCAAACAGCTCTTCTTCAGTCAGTCCGTTCTTCTTCAGCTCATGAATTTCATCTATAATAATCTTTGTAACATTCTGCAGCTGTGAAGGCTTCATTCCGGCATAAATTGAGAAAATACCGCTGTCTACATAGGAGGATGGGTATGAAAATACCGAATATGCAAGTCCTCTGTCTTCCCTTATCTTTTGGAACAGTCTGGAGCTCATAGCACCGCCGAATATATTGTTCATAGTAAGCATAGGATAGTACAGCTTATTATCATTATCCATGCCTTCAAAGCCAATGCAAAGATGTACCTGCTCTGTATCCTTGCATCTTGTTATCTTAACCGGCGAGAAGGTCGGCCGCTCTATTATGGAAGGCTTTCTTGCCGTATTTGTCAAATGCCCGAAACTTCTCTCCGCCTTTTCTACAACTACTTCGTGCTTTATATTTCCCGCTACTGATATTACAACATTCTCCGGTATATAGCTGCTGTTGAAATATTCAGTAATACTTTTTCTGTCCAGCCCTTCAAGGCTTTCCTCAGTTCCCAGTATCGGCATTCCCAAAGGATTGCCTGCCCAAGCCCCCTGTGTGAACAAATCATGTACCAAATCCTCCGGAGAGTCCTCATACATATTGATCTCTTCCATTATTACGCCTTTTTCCTTCGCAATCTCTTCCTCTGCAAAGTTCGATGCCAGAAACATATCCGCTAATACATCCAAGGCTATGTCAAAGTGGCTGTCCAGCACCTTTGCATAGTAGCAGGTATTTTCCTTTGAAGTAAAGGCATTCATTTGTCCGCCGATTTTATCTATACTGTTTGCTATTTCCTTTGCTGTCCTGTTCTTTGTTCCCTTAAACAGCATATGCTCAATAAAGTGTGAAACGCCGCTCTTCTCAGCAGTTTCATTTCTAGAGCCTACCTTAACCCATATGCCTACCGACACTGAGTTTACATAGGGTATCTCTTCAGTGACTATTCTAATACCATTTTTCATTTGGTGCTTTTTATACATCATATTCCTCCAAAGCGTAAAATACAGATAATTTCCAATTGATAATAATATGTAATAAGTGCAAATTAAATTATAAATGATATAAGAAGTATTTACAATTACTTTCTACTCCAGCACTTCACTTACGCTTTCAACCTCATAGCCCTTGTCTTTCAGTCTCTTAATCATATCCGGCAAAGCCTTGACAGTGACTTCTGTGGGATGCATAAGAATTATTGCACCATTATGCTGCTTTTTCTCAACTCTATCTAAAATCATATTATAATCTTTAGTATTCCAATCTATTGTATCAATACTCCACATAATAACCTTATAGCCAAGAGCTTCTGCACTGTTTGTCACTGTTTCGTTCACATCTCCGTAAGGAGGAGCAAAAAGGGAGGTCTTTACGCCAGTCACCTTCTTAATTGCTTCCTCCGCTTTTAGTATTTCCTGCTTATTCTGTTCTATGTTCAACTGCGATTGTTTTTTGTGTCCATAGCCGTGGTTGCCCAATTCATGTCCCTCGTTGAAGATAGTCTTCAGCTCGTCAGGATACTTATCAGCCCACTCTCCGCCTATGAAAAAGGTTATTTCTATATCGTTCTCCTTGAAAATCCTTAGCATATCAGGCAGATACTCATTTCCCCATACCACATTGCAGGCGAAAGCCACTTCCTTCTCATCTGCTTCTCCCTTGTATATAGGGTCATAGTAGTTCATAGTGTTTACGCTGATTTCATTCAATGTCAGCAAAAATGCAGCAATCAGTAAAACAAGTATAAGTGTCAGTATCAGCTTCTTCCTGCTAAGTATTATTATTCTGGTCTTCATTGTTACCCCTCCATATATGAATTAAAAGTTATTCTTATATAATTCATATTCGGGGGATAGTCGTAAAATACTGATACAAGCCTTTAAATTACAGCGTTCTCAGCAATTTATATTTTGTACCTGCTCCTCGTTTACTTCATCAAGCAGATGGGTCAGCTCTCCGGTATAGGTTATGCTAAGCTTGTGCAAGGCTCTGGTGCACATAGTGTACATAAGC
>JAQZBM010000170.1 GCA_029238945.1 Clostridia bacterium | reverse complement strand
TTACAAGCAGTATAAGCTTATAGGTATTTGCTTAGCTTTGATATTTGGCGGTGCTATAGGAAACCTTATTGACAGAATAAGACTTGGATATGTTATAGACTTTATACATTTCCGCTTTTTCCCACCGGTTTTCAACATAGCAGATTCAGCCATAGTGGTAGGGGCTATAGCTCTAAGTGCGTTGATAATTTTCACAAAAGAAGTTTAACAAAGAGGAAAACTATGGAGACTTTTAATTTTACTATAGATGAAGAAAATGTTGGACTGCGCCTGGATGCTTTCTTGTCAGACAGCATAGAAGGTCAGTCCCGCTCATATATACAGAAGCTTATTGAGCAGGAAGAAGTGTCGGTAAACGGCAGAAGCGCCAAATCCAACTATAAGCTTCGAGATGGCGACCACGTTGAAATATGCATACCAGACCCTGTACCCCTGGAGGTCAAGGCAGAGGAAATTGATCTGGACATCGTCTATGAGGACGAGGATGTAGTAGTTATAAATAAGCCTCAGGGGATGGTGGTTCACCCTGCTCATGGGAACTATACCGGAACCATAGTAAATGCCTTGCTCAGCCACTGCGACAACCTATCGGGCATAAACGGGGTAATGCGCCCGGGTATAGTTCATAGGATAGATAAGGATACCTCAGGTATAATTGTAATAGCAAAGAATAACGAGGCCCATGTATCCTTGGCAGAGCAGCTGAAGGAGCACAGTATAACCAGATGCTACAATGCGCTGACAGAAGGCAGAGTAAAGACTGAAGCAGGTACGATAGAAACCTTGATCGGCCGCAACCCCAAGGACAGGAAGGAAATGGCGGTAGTCAGCAGAAATGGGAAGAGAGCTGTCACTCACTATAAGGTGCTGGAAAGGTTTGATAGCTTTACCCTTATAGAAGCGCGGCTGGAAACAGGAAGGACTCATCAGATAAGAGTACATATGGCTCATATGGGACATCCTATTGTCGGAGATACGGTATATGGCTATAAGAAGCAGCGTTTTGAGACAAAGGGACAGCTGCTGCATGCCAGAATCCTTGGCTTTGTGCACCCACGCACAGGCGAGTATATGGAGTTTGAAGCTCCGCTGCCGGATTACTTTGAGAACATTTTAAATAAGCTGAGGAGATAATTTTGTCGATTGCTTTGTAATTGACAAGGTATGCTTCCTATGGTAAAATCAACTACAATAAACCTTTAATCTAGCCCTGTGAGGCCGGGAAGGTATAAAGAATGTAATATTCCTATACCTATACCTGCCGATGGCAGTTATTTTTTTCTAAAAAAATAATAGGAGGTAATGTTATGAAGCTAAAAACAGAAATAATGGACGAAAAAGCGTTTGACAGGGCTTTGACTAGAATTGCTCATGAGATAATAGAGAAGAACAAGGGTATTGACGACTTAGTTTTATTGGGAATACATACTAGAGGTGTTCCATTGGCAAAACGTTTAGCTAAGAAGATTGAAGGTATAGAGGGAGCTTTACTTCCTGTTGGTATAGTTGATATAACCAGCTACCGGGATGACATAAAGAACAAGGCGGCAGCAGAAGGCACGCTGCAGAACATAGATTTCAGCATCACAGAAAAAAAGGTTATATTGGTTGATGACGTATTATATACAGGCAGGTCTGTAAGAGCAGCAATGGATGCCATTGTCGACTTAGGCAGACCTACAAGCATTCAGCTGGCTGTATTGGTTGACCGGGGACATAGAGAGCTTCCTATTAGAGCTGATTATGTAGGTAAGAATGTACCTACTTCAAGAAATGAAATAGTTGTAGTAATGGTAGATGAAGTAGACCAAAAAGATGGAGTATCCATTGCAGAAGAAGAGTAGCATTGGCTGCTCTTTTTTTGTAAGGAATTAGGGGGAGGTAGTAAAGTGAGCATACTGATTAAAAACGCTCAAATCATAGACTCTGTAAAGGATTTTCAGGGCACTTGGGATGTATTAATCCGCGATGGAGAGATAGCTGAAATCGGCAGGAACTTGGATTGTAATATAGACCAGGTTATCGATGCAAAGGGCTTAGCGGTTTTACCCGGCTTTGTCGATATGCACTGTCACCTAAGAGAGCCGGGCTTAGAATACAAGGAGACGGTAGCTTCAGGCAGCGCTGCGGCAGCAAGGGGAGGTTACACAACCATATGCTGCATGCCAAACACCAGGCCTGTAATTGACAGTGAAGAGAGCCTTTCAATGCTGACTGACATCATCAAGAGAGACGCATTGGTAAACGTATTCCCTATAGCTGCAATCTCAGTCAATCAAAAGGGTGAAGCCCTTACTGATATGGTGAGGCTGAAAGAGTGCGGAGCGGTTGCTTTTTCAGATGATGGACAGCCGGTATATGACAGCGGGCTGATGGAGTCAGCCTTAGAAAAAGCAAAGCAGCATGAGCTGCTGCTTATTGACCACTGCGAAGCGCAAGAGCTGGTAAAGGGTGGAGTTATAAATCAAGGGGAGAAGTCAGCAGAGCTTGGACTTCAGGGAATATCAAATTTATCAGAGGAGCTGCCCATAGAAAGGGATGTTAAGCTGGCTGATAAAACAGACAGCAGGGTACATATAGCCCATGTCAGTACTGCAGGGGCAGTAGATATAATAAGACAGGCAAAGGTAAGAGGTATAAAGGTGACCTGCGAGGCGACTCCTCATCATATTGCCTTAAGTGAAGTTTTAATCAAGCCAGGCTATACAGACTGCAAGGTAAATCCGCCCCTAAGAAGCGATAGAGATAGGGAGGCAGTCAAAGCAGGCTTGATAGACGGTACTATAGATGTGATAGCGACAGATCATGCACCCCATCACGAGGAGGATAAGGGTGAGGACTTTTACAAGGCAGCCTTCGGCATATCCGGCATAGAAACAGCTTTCTCGGTCTGCTATACAGAGCTGGCAGCATCGGGGCTGTTGAGCATGAAAGAACTGGTATGCAGGATGAGTCTGACTCCAAGCAGGATTCTTGGTATAGACAAAGGCAGGCTGGATGTGGGGAAAGCCGCTGATTTAACTATTGTAGACTTGAATAAAACTGTGATAGTTGACAAAGGAAACTTTGTCTCAAAGGGTAAAAACACTCCTTTTCATGGCAGAAGCTACAAAGGAGAGGTTATATATACGATTGTAAAGGGCGAAATAGTGTTTAAAAAGGAGGAGAAACAATGATAGCAGACAGACTTATAGAGCAGGTGGTAAAGTATAAGAATCATACGGTAGCAGGGCTGGACCCAAGAATTGACTATATACCTGCATATATCATGGAAGAGGCAAGGATGAAGCATAAGGGCTTCGCGGAAAGTGTTGCGGAAGCTTTCTTCATGTACAACAAAGAGCTGATTGACAGCATATATGACATCGTACCGGCAGTAAAGCCGCAGATAGCCTTTTATGAGCAGTTTGGTACAGCAGGTATCAGCTGCTTCGAGAAGACCTGCGATTATGCAAGAGCAAAAGGACTGCTGGTTATAGGTGACGTGAAGCGGGGAGACATAGGAAGTACAGCGGAGGCATATTCAGAAGCATATCTTGGCGGCAGCCAATCCACTATGAACACTGATTTCATAACTGTAAACCCATACTTGGGAACCGACTCTTTGGAGCCTTTCATGAAGAATTGTGATAAGAATGATAAGGGATTATTTATACTGGTCAAAACCTCCAACAAATCCTCCGGGGATATACAGGACCTTATAAGCGAAGGTAAAACAATCTATGAGCATGTGGCTGACATGGTGGTAAGGCTTGGAGAGAAACATATAGGCAGCAGCGGCTACAGCTTCGTAGGTGCTGTGGTAGGCGCGACTTATAGGGAAGAGGGGGCAAAGCTCAGGCGCAGGATGAAAAACAACTACTTCCTGGTTCCGGGCTATGGCGCTCAAGGGGGAACTGCTGAGGATGTAGTTGACTGCTTTAATGAAGACGGGCTTGGAGCTTTGGTAAATTCATCCAGAGGCATCATAGCTGCATATAAATCAAAGGAATATGCAGACAGGTTCACAGAAAGAGAGTTCGGAGCAGCTGCGAGAAAAGCTGCAATAAGCATGCGGGATGCTATAAATAACGAGCTTGCGAAAAATAAGAAGATTGCATGGTAGGTGTAAAAATGTTTAGTGAGAAATGTGAGATTATCAGCAATGAACAGCTGGCTTCAAAGGTATATGAGATGGTTCTGCGGACAGATAACATTGCAAGAGAATCAGAGCCAGGCCAATTCATACACATCAGGATAAACGGCGGATTGTATCCTCTACTGCGGAGACCTATAAGCATCAGCAGGGCAAAAAAAGAAGAAGGTACAATTACAATAGTTTATCATGTTATAGGGCAGGGCACTGAAGAAATAGCTGCCATGGTTAAGGGGGAGATGCTTGATGTGATTGGCCCTCTGGGTAAAGGGTTTACTTTGTTTGAAGGCAAACGCTGTGCAGTGGTGGGCGGCGGCATAGGCACGGCTCCCCTGTTGGAGCTGGCACATAGACTTAAGAATTGCGACGCATATCTGGGCTTCAAGGATGAAGTGTATAAGCTTCACGAATTTCAGGCTGTTTGTCAAAAGACCGTTGTTGCAACAGAAAACGGCAGCATAGGATATAAGGGCTTCATCACCGAGCTTTTGGAGCAGAACATAAAAGCATATGACGTAGTGTATACCTGCGGGCCTAAGCCAATGATGCGAAGGGTAGCCGATATATGTATGGCAAGCAATGTGGAGTGCTATGTATCTATGGAGGAAAGGATGGGCTGCGGCATAGGAGCCTGTCTGGTCTGCACCTGCAAAGTGAAGGGTGGAGACGGAGGAGTGCATCACACAAAGGTATGCAAGGATGGTCCTGTTTTCAACGCAAAGGAGGTGCTGCTGGATGCTTAACCTGAAGGTAAACATAGGAGGACTTGAGCTAAAAAACCCCATCATGACAGCATCGGGTACTTATGGCTTTGGGAGGGAATACAGCGAGTTCTATGACTTAAGCAAGCTTGGTGCAGTAGTAGTAAAGGGACTTACGCTAAAACCAAGAGAAGGCAATGCTTCACCTCGTATAGCAGAAACGCCGGCGGGAATTCTAAACAGCGTAGGACTGCAAAACCCAGGAGTAGAAGCCTTTCTGGAGCATGAGCTTCCTTTTCTAAGAAATTACGATACTGCAGTGATTGCAAATATTGCAGGGAATACAGTTGACGAGTATTGCTTGATGGCAGAGCGTCTGGGTTCTCAAGTGGATGCCATAGAGCTGAATATTTCCTGCCCAAATGTGAAGGAGGGGGGAGTTGCCTTTGGGACCAAATGTGACTCCGTCTACAGCATTACTAAGAGTGTCAAGTCACAATGCAAGGTGCCGCTAATAGTGAAGCTTTCACCAAATGTGTCGGACATTGTCGAAATTGCACTATCGGCAGAGGACGCCGGAGCAGATGCAATATCCTTGATAAATACGCTTCTGGGGATGAAAATCGATATTAATACAAGAAAACCGGTGCTAGCCAATACGGTAGGCGGACTTTCCGGACCTGCTGTTAAGCCTGTGGCAGTCAGAATGGTATGGCAGACAGCTCAAGCAGTGAAGATACCGATAATCGGTATGGGAGGTATCAGCAGCTGGCAGGATGCAGTAGAATTTCTACTTGCGGGAGCAAATGCAGTAGCTATAGGAACCTATAATTTTGTAAATCCATATGGACCTATAAATATACTGACAGGTATAGAAGAGTATATGATAAAGAATAATTTCAAAGAACTGAATGAAATTACAATGAAATAAAAAATATTAATTTGGGGCAGTCCTTGGATATAAAGGGCTGCCCTGCTATATACATAAAAATACATAAAAGTAAATATATATAAGCGATTTCGAAATTATAGATAATATTTTAACAATTGCAAAAATTGTTGAATAGCTATTGAAAATTTCGCAATAATCTATTATTATTACTTATATATTATATAAATATACTTAAATAAACATACTAAAAATAATTTTTACATAGTATAATTTAAACATATTACTTTACATGTAATCACCAATAAATGTAAAATAATGCACTTTACAAAAAAAATAGTGCCAGTTTCGGGTCCTGAATAATTAGAATATTCAAACAATAGAGAAATTTCACAACCGTTACGTATTTTCTTTTACTTGAAGGTTAACGACAAAACTGCTTTAAATGTCATCAGACATTTA